>DYOH01000013.1 GCA_020720625.1 Acetofilamentum sp.
GTGCTTAAAAAACCTTATTTGCTATTTACACCTTAGTACACAATATTGTAAAAGGAATAGCAATACCTTATTATTTACCCAAAGAGATGAAAACCAATTTCTGAGATTATAGTTCAAAATCATGCTATTTAAGTTTTTCAGCAGACCCTAATTAAGAACATTTAAGAGATAATTTTTTTTGATATTTTAAAATTAACCACAAAATGAATATACAACTCACTATATTTTACCTTGTAATAAAAAAGCCCCGAATTATTATTGAAATTCGGGGCTTTAGATAAATGATATTATTCTTCGGGTATTTCGGTATTTATGGAAAGTAATTTCGCAGATTCTACCAAACGGATAAATTGGGCTCTATCACCAAATTCGTCTTTTCCGATCGATTTCTTAGCCAATTCAATAACATTTTCGTATGATGCAGTGCCTTTAAATTCTGAATTACGCAGAATTAAGCCCCACTGGGCAACGGCTGCACTAAAACGAAAATTGTTACTGGTTTCTGCAAGTTTTAAAGGATTATCGGAAACCGGCATCGCGATTAATTTGCTGGTTTCTTCCTTTAAGGGCTTGTAGCGCAATTTTACAGTCATAACTTCGTCGCTGCTGCTGGCTGTTGTTGTTTGGGTAGACTGATATTTCAGCTCTCCCGCTTTTGGTATTTCTTCCTTGGAACTTGCAGGTATTATTTCGTAAAGAGCAGTAACTGTATGACCTGCACCAAGTTCACCAGCATCTTTTTTATCATTCTCAAAATCTTCGTTTTGCATCACTCTGTTTTCGTAACCAATTAATCTATACGCCTTAACTTTGTTCGGATTAAATTCAATCTGAATTTTTACATCTTTGGCGATAGTAAACATATTGGCCCTCATTTCGCGCACAAATACTTTTTCGGCCTCCTTAATTTCGTCGATATAAAAATAATTACCGTTGCCTGAGTTACTGATTTCTTCCATGCGGTAATCTTTGTAATTGCCCATGCCAAAACCTAAAATTGTGAGATAGATATTTTTGGATGCATGCTCACGAACCATATCGATGAGTTGGTCGGTAGAAGATGCTCCTACGTTAAAATCGCCGTCGGTGGCCAAAATTACCCTGTTGTTGCCATCGGAAATGAGGTTGTCTGTTGCTACCTTGTAGGCCAATTGAATACCTTCGCCGCCTGCAGTAGAACCACCAGCCTCAAGTTTATTAAGTGCTTTTAGGATAGTATTTTTTTCGGTTGCCGGGGTAGATTCCAGAACCAATCCGGCGCTACCGGCATAAGCTACAATTGCCACGCGGTCTTTCTCGCTCAATTGGTCGAGCAAAAGTGCGAGAGATTTTTTGAGTAAAGGCAATTTATTGTCGTAATCCATTGAGCCTGATGCGTCGATGAGAAAAACCAAATTTGATGGTTTAAGGTTTTGATAATCAAGATTTTTACCTTGGATGCCGATATGAATAAGTTGCCTCTGGTTGTTCCAGGGGCATTCTCCAATTTCAGTCATCACCGAGAAGGGGTGTTCGCCTGTTGGATTGGGATATTCGTAATCAAAGTAATTAATCATTTCTTCGATTCGCACTGCTCCGGCAGGTGGCAATTGGCTGTTATCAACATAACGCCTTATATTTGAATAAGATGCATTATCTACGTCAATAGAAAAAGTACTAAGCGGATTTTGCTTTACATCTTTAAAGTTATTTTCCGTAATTTTACTGTATTCCTCTGTATTATTTTCTACTGGAATTCCTTCCATTGGCTCATCTTTCATGGTAGGAGTAGCTAATTCGTCTACGGCAACTGCATAATTTCCGGCTTCTTCTTCGGCAGTATAACTGGCCTGTTTTTCGTAATGAGTTTGCCCGCACGAAATAGTAAGCAAGCTCATTGAAACGAACACGATAAAGTAAGCAAACGTATTTTTCATTATT
The DNA here is from genome assembly GCA_020720625.1 of Acetofilamentum sp. Taxonomy (GTDB): domain Bacteria; phylum Bacteroidota; class Bacteroidia; order Bacteroidales; family DYOH01; genus DYOH01. Next base: position 1,921 of record DYOH01000013.1, read on the forward strand.
TAAAGTTTTAGTTTTTATATGGATGCAAAAGAGCTGAAAATCCACAAAAAGCTAATTATTTTTCCTTCTCTTTCTTTTCTTTTTCAGGTTCTTCAGTTTCTTGCTCTTCTTTGTATTTCGGATATTTCATTTTAAGCTCTTTTAGGGTATCAATGATTGCATTGGCTATATAAAACTCTTTATACCATTTTTGATCCGAGGGAACAATTTGCCAAGGAAATTCATCGCTGCATTCTTCAAAAACTTCTTCGTAATATTTTCTATAGCTAGGCCAATCTTTCGATGTTTTTAAATCGTTCGGATTGTATTTCCAGTTTTTGCGCGGATCTTCTAATCGTTCTTTAAATCGCTCTGCTTGTTCTTCTTCGGAGATGTGAAGATAAAATTTTAGTACAATGGTATCGTTACTTTGGAGCAGTTTTTCAAACATATTTATCTGTTTGAATCTTTCTTTGGCCGTTTTATCGTCGATAATTCCCAATACACGTGTGGCAAGAACATCTTCGTAATGCGACCGGTTAAAAATATGTATCATGCCTTTTTCCGGCACTTTACTATGTATTCTCCATAAAAAATCGTGGGCTTTTTCTTCCTCGTTTGGCGCTTTGAAAGAAAAAACACGCATTCCTAAAGGATTTACCTCGTTGAAAACGCCTTTTACTGCACCATCTTTTCCACTGGCATCAAGCCCCTGCAAAATTACGAGCAAACTATATTTACCTTGTGCATACATCAGATTTTGTAATTCTTTTAGCTCTAAATTTAGTTCGTCTAACTTTAGTTTGGATTCGTCTTTATCTATGCCTTTGGGTGCTCGTGTGGAAATTTTTTCCAGTTCAATTTTTTTACTCATATTTATTTTTTTTACAATTTAATAATATATTCACACAAAATCAAGCGAATCTTAATAAAAAATAGCAAATCATAAAAAAATGGAAAATTTGTGAAGCGCTTTCTTATTTGCTTTAATTGATTTATCTTTGCCGATTATTGTATAATTATGAAAAAACTACTTTACGTTTTGGTTTTGCTTAGTGTTTTTCCTGCTTGCAGCGAGTATCAAAAAGTGCTAAAATCAGATAACCACGAAGCCAAATACGAAATGGCTCAAAAACTCTATCAGGAAGAGAAATTCGGAAAATTAATCCCTTTACTCGAAGACATTATTTACCTTTACAAGGGTACAGATAAAGGGGCGGATTTAATGTTTCAGTTAGCTCAAAGTTATTATAAATCTGGTGATTATATACTGGCGGGCTATTATTATCGGCGCTTTGTTTCGGACTATCCAAAGAATGAACATGCGGAAGAGTCTCAATTTCTAAGTGCCTTTTGTTATTATCTCGATGCTCCGAGAGCTACACTAGACCAAAGTCCTACGATGAGAGCAATACGTGAGTTTCAGATTTTTATCAGAAAATATCCTAATAGCGAAAAAATTGCCGAATGCAATATTTATGTTGATGAATTGTATAAGAAATTACAAGATAAATCTTATTTAAATGCAAAGTTTTATTTTGAATTAGAGAATTACAATGCAGCCAATGTTGCATTAAAAAATAGTCTGGAAGAGTATCCCGACTCTCCACACCGCGAAGAATTATATTTTTTACTGGTAAAATCAAATTACCTTTTGGCAAGGAATAGCATTTTTACAAAGCAAAAAGAAAGGTTTGAAGAAACTTTAAAAGTGATTGAGAGTTTTAAGTTGGAATTTCCACAAACCAATTATGCCAAAGAAACCGAGAAATTAGCATCTGATGCTGAAAAAAGATTAAAAGAGTTAATTTAATTGCGAGAAATATATGAAGGAAGTAAAAAAATCATCGGCATCGTTAACCACCATAACGCGCGATGTGCACGAGATAGAGCAAATTGGCGGAATTTCTATTTATGAGGCAATTGCCATTATGGCAAAAAGGTCTAATCAAATAAGCAGCGAAATTAAAGAGGAGCTTCGTTATAAGCTCGAAGAGTTTGCCTCTGTGAACGATAATTTAGAAGAAATTCATGAAAACAGGGAGCAAATCGAAATTTCTAAATATTACGAAAGACTTCCTAAGCCTTCTTTGATGGCCATTGATGAATTTATGCGCGAAAAAATTTATTTTCGAAAACCTGATCCTGAACAGGAGAGCAACGATTAATTTTTATGCAGGGAAAAAAGATTCTCTTAGGCGTAACAGGCAGCATTGCAGCTTATAAAGCTGCATTGCTTGTGCGCGAATTTGTTAAAGCGGGTGCTCAGGTGCGTGTGCTTATGACAGATTATGCCAAAGAATTTATTTCGCCGCTTACACTCTCTGCTCTTTCTAAAAATCCGGTAGAAAGCTTACATTTCGATCAAACATCCGGAAAATGGAATTCGCATATCGACTTGGGATTATGGGCCGATGTTTTTCTGATTGCTCCCGCAACAGCAAACACAATGGCCAAAATGGCCCATGGAATTGCCGATAATTTGCTGCTTACTACTTATTTGTCGGCCAGATGTCCGGTGTATATTGCTCCGGCAATGGATTTAGATATGTTTCAGCATCCGGCAACGCAAAGGAATATCGAAATTTTAAAATCATACGGTAATTATATTATCGAACCTGCCAGCGGTGAATTGGCTAGTGGATTAATGGGTAAAGGCCGAATGCAAGAGCCTGATCTTATTTATAAAGAAATTGAGCAGGGGTTTAGTAAAAAAAAAAGCTTCTAAATAAGCATTTTCTCCTTTCCGCCGGCCCAACTTACGAAAAAATTGATCCTGTACGATTTATTGGTAATTTTTCATCTGGAAAAATGGGTTATGCCATTGCCGAAGCTCTGGCAGAAAATGGCGCCAAAGTTACATTGGTAAGCGGACCTACGCATCTTAAAATACAACATCCAGGCATAGAACTAATTAATGTAATGCAAGCTGAAGAAATGTATCAGCAATGCATAAAAGTATTTCCAAGCTGCCATGGAGCAGTAATGTCGGCGGCTGTGGCCGATTTTACACCTGTGCAGAAAGCAAATCAGAAAACTAAGCGTGGTAAAGAAAATTGGCATATTGAACTGGAGCCTACTCAGGATATTGCGGCCACTTTAGGTGCGATGAAAGTTGAAAAGCAATTGCTTGTTGGATTTGCTCTCGAAACTAACAACGAAGAGTTTAATGCCCAAAAGAAACTTGCTTCCAAAAATCTCGACTTTATTGTACTAAATTCTTTGCAAGTTCAGGGAGCCGGTTTTCAGCACGATACAAATAAAATAACTATCTTTGATCGGCTTGGATACAAAATTGATTATCCATTAAAATCTAAAAAGCAAGTGGCCGAAGATATTGTTAATAAAATAATTACTTACTTTGATACCGAAGTTTAAATATTTTTAAAATGAATAAAATAATCTGTTGTATGGCCATTTTTTTTAGCATTATTATCGGTGCTGAAAATACTAGTGCACAAGAATTAAATTGTCAGGTTCAAGTTGTGCATCAGAAAGTTACAGGTGCCAACGAAGAGCTTTTCAAAAAAATGCAACGAGATATTTATGATTTTCTAAATAACAGGCACTGGACTGAGCATATTTTTGCTCAAAACGAGAAAATTGAGTGCAGCTTTTTAATCAATATTGTGAAACAGAATTCAAGCGACCAATTTGAAGCTACCTTGCAGGTTACATCGCGCAGGCCGGTTTATAATTCATCTTATAACACATCAATGCTCAATTTTAAAGAGAAAGAGAGCAATTTTATTTTTAAATACTCCGAAGGATTACCGCTGGAGTTTAATCTGAATGTTTTTAGCAGCTTAACAAGTACATTGGCGTTTTATGCATACATTATTATCGGCATAGATTACGACTCTTTTGGAATGCTTGGTGGTACAGAATATTTTCAGAATGCTTTGAAAATTGCAAATCTCGGACAAAGTGCCGGCGAGCGCGGATGGTTACCTTACGAAGACCAAAAAGAGAATAACCGGTATTGGTTGGCCGACGCTTTTACAAACGATGTGTATGAAGATTTGAGGCGTATAAACTATCTGTATCATCGATTAGGTCTCGACCAGATGGCAGATAATCTTACTTCGGGAAGAAGGGTTATCTCGGAGAGCTTGCAAACCATGAAAAAAAGCTATACCAGAAGACCTAATGCCCTTATTTATAAACTGTTTTTTACCAATAAATCAGAGGAGTTGATTCAAATTTTTAAAGAATCGCAGCCTACAGAGAAGACTTTGGCATACAATACATTGGTGGAGATGGATATAGCCAATCAATCGAAATATGAAGTTTTAAAAAATGCTAACTGACAAAATATGCTCAAATCGCTCATTATTCAGAATTATGCTTTAATAGATTCCGTAGAAATTCAATTTTTTAACGGTTTTTCCGTGATTACTGGCGAAACCGGAGCCGGAAAATCTATTCTATTGGGCGCATTGTCTTTAGTACTCGGAAATAGGGCCGATACCGCAGTTTTAAAGAATAAGGAAGAAAAATGTTTGGTGGAAGCGCATTTCTCTATCAAAAATTATGGCTTAAAAGATTTTTTTAAAGCCAATGAACTCGAATATGAAAACGATACCATTATTCGACGAACAATTGCTCCAAGTGGAAAATCCAGAGCTTTTATTAACGACGAACCGGTTAATTTGAATATTCTCAAAGAACTTGGAGATTTTTTAATTGATATACACTCGCAACATCATAATTTATTGCTTCATTCCGGTAATTTTCAGCTTCAGGTGGTCGATAGTTTTGCCGGTATTGGCGAATTGCTTGCCCTTTATCGGCAAAAATTTAGTCAATATAAAAAAATACAAAAAAATCTCGACGAACTGCAAGCTGATTTTGTGAAACAGCAAAGCGATTATGAGTATAATTTGCATAGATATAAAATACTTGAGCTTGCCAATCTGGAGCAAATTGTTTTAGAAGATATTGAATCCGAGCGCGATAAACTGGCTAATGCCGAAGAAATTAAGCTTGCACTTGCTCAGGCATACTTGTTTTTGGCCGGAGAGCCCGAAATGAATATGCTTTCAAAATCTAAAGAAATTACATCTCAGTTCAATAAGTTAACTCCTGTTTATAAAACTGCCGGCGAATTAGCCCAAAGGTTAGATAGCGTGAGAATTGAATTAAAGGATATTAGCGATATTATTCATCATGAATTGGAAGCGGCATTCGACAATCCGGATGCCTTGCAAACGCTGAATAGTAAGATTGATTCTATTTATGGGCTTTTTCAAAATTTTAGGGTAAAATCGATTGCCGAACTTATCGAAATCAGAGATTTTCATAAAGCCAAGCTCGATGTGGTTGAGAATTTTGAATTTAAAATTGGCGAAATTAAAAAAGAGATGGAGCTTGCCGAAAGCGAGTTGGATGTTCTTGCTCAGCAGATTAGTTTTAAACGAAAAGATGCCGCTCCCCGGGTGCAGGAGTATATTAATAAGTTATTACGCATGCTCGGAATGCCTAATGCAAATTTTGTGGTGGAAATTAAGCCGGCCGAATTATTCCTAAATTCCGGAAAGGATGAATTGGTTTTTATGTTTTCGGCCAATAAAAATATTGAATACCAGGAAATAGCAAAGGTAGCTTCGGGTGGGGAAATTTCGAGATTAATGCTTACAATTAAGTCTTTGCTATCAAGGCACTCTAATTTGCCTACGATTATTTTCGACGAAATCGATACGGGCGTAAGTGGAGATATTGCTAGTAAAATGGGGCAAATTATGCAAGAGATGGGACAACAGATGCAGGTGATATCTATTACGCATTTACCCCAGGTTGCCGCACGCGGAAAAAGACATTATGTAGTATATAAATCTGATAACCAAATATCTACAACTACCAATATTGCTTTATTAACCGATGAGCAAAGGGTGGAACAACTGGCCAAAATGTTAAGCGGCGAGGCCTTAAGTAATGCCGCTATCGAAAATGCAAAAGAGCTGCTGGCTGGTGCAGGTTTAATCTAATATTGAATTATGATGGTAAATAAATTGATGCATTTTATTTTAGGAAATAAAAACCTGCTGCTAAGAATTTTTTTATTTATTCTTACCGGTATTATTATAGTTTATCAAATACCTAAAGAATATCGGTTTAGTTATGAATATACCAAAGGAGCTCCTTGGCTACACGAAAATTTAATTGCTCCTTACGATTTCCCCATTTATAAACTCGAGTCGGATTTTTTTCTCGAAAAGGATAGTATTGAACGCAGTTTTATCCCTTTTTTTAGTTTAGATAAATCAGTGCAAAATATTCAAATTCAGGGATACCGAAATAAACTTTTTCAGGAATGGGCACTCGCGAATACAACAGAAGCCGGAACTTCATACAAAAGTGCAGATTCTTTGACAATGCTCAGTCGTAAGATTAATCAGGGTATTATTTTGCTTACACAAAAACTCGATAATCTATATACCCAAGGCATTCTCGAAGGCAGCAAAGAAACCGACCAACTGTTACAAGGCAAGATATATTTGCGCATGCGTCAGGACGAAATTTCGAGCAATGTGCTAATTGGTCGCCTTAATACCGAAAAATCGGCTTATTTGCAAATGAATAGCTTTATCGATTCAATTGCTGATATTTTTGTGGTTGACTCCAATAGAAAGAAGTTTATGCAACTAATGAGCAATGCTTCTGTTTCTGACTTTATTCGACCGAATATTTATTTTGATAATGCTACTACCCAAAAAATGCTCAAAGCTGCACTGCAGTCCATTTCTCCTTCGCTTGGAATTGTGCAAAAGGGTGAAGCAATAATTCTAAAAGGCGAAATTGTTACCGAATCAAAATACCGTAGATTGGAGTCGTATCGAAAAGAATTTGAGAATTTATCGGGTATCGGCTTAAATGTGATGCTCATTGTTTTGGCTCAGATTGTTTTAATTGGACTAATGTTGTTGATATTATTCTTATTTCTTTATCAGTTTCGAAAAGCACTTTACGATAAACTAAACGTTATTCTGTTTTTACTCTTGCTGCTGCTTATTGAAATTACCATTACCCGCGTTTTTGTGAGTACTGAGCTGTTGCATGTTTATCTTATTCCGTACATTATTTTTCCCTTGTTGATAAAGTCTTATTTTGATGCCCGAACGGCGGTTTTTTTTCACATGATTAGCATTTTACTTACTGCTTTTCTGGTTGCAAATAGCAACGAATTTATTGTTTTGCAAATGCTCACAGGCTTTTTGGCTATTTTTAGCCTCGAGAATATGAAGAAAAGGAGTCAGTTGTTTGAGCTTTCTTTTTTGGTTTTTTCGGCCTATAGCATTATATATCTTGCTTTTTCTATTACTTATGGTGAAACTTTTCGTAGCTTTAAATGGGACATTGTCTCTTATTTTGCCATTAACAGTTTGCTATTGCTTTTGGCGTATCCGCTTATTTACTTATTCGAAAAGATGTTTGGTTTTATTAGCGACCTAACGCTTATTGAACTGGCAGATACAAACAATCCATTGTTGAGAAACCTGGCCGAAAAAGCGGCAGGTACTTTTCAGCATAGTTTGCAGGTTTCTAATTTGGCCGAACAAGCCATTGTAAAACTTCGCGGCAACAGCTTGCTTGTGCGTGTAGGAGCGCTTTATCATGACATAGGAAAACTCTCTGCCCCTGAATATTTTACTGAGAATCAGGCCAATAATTTTAATCCGCACAACCAGTTGTCGGAAATAGAGAGTGCAAAAGTGATTATAAAACACGTTACCGAAGGAGAAAAGATGGCTCGTAAAGCCAAATTACCACAGGCCATAATCGATTTTATAGTTACACACCATGGAACCACTAGAACAGAGTATTTTTATCGGACTTTTAAAACTAAACATCCGGAAAAACTTGTAGATGAATCTGTTTTTACTTATCCAGGACCAAAACCATTCTCTAAAGAAACGGCTGTGCTTATGATGGCAGATTCGGTTGAGGCGGCTTCGCGCAGTTTAAAATCATATACGCATCAGGATATTGACCAATTAGTCGACAAAATAATTGATTACCAAATTGAACGTGGGCAGTTCGATAATTCACCTATTTCTTTTCGTCATGTTAGCATCATAAAAGCTACTTTTAAACAAAAACTGAAAAATATTTATCACAGCAGAATTGCTTATCCCGAAGAGGTAAAGGAACATAATGTAGTAGTTTGATTATTGCAATAAAAAAGAAAACACAGAACGCTCTATTATTAAATTGTTCTGTGTTTAAATTCTGGAAGCATATTACTTAAGAGCTTCGGCTGTTTTTTTGCTAACTTCGCTCAACACTTGAGAAAATTGTGGATTGCTTAAAATAGATTTGTCAAAAGAATTCATTTCTATTCCGCCCACTTTAATAATGGTGTGCTCAAACTCGATTCTTTCTGTTGTTACGGCTTCTTCTACAATTTTCTTGAGCTTCTTTCCGGTAGCGTCGTAAGCAATTAGCTCTATTCTAACCATTACTTTCGATTGCGATTTATGTTTACCTGCACCCAGACCACCGGAAGAAATTACATTCGAACCACCTTTGATAAATCCTGAAGGATAAACAGTAACGAAAATCGTGTAGTAATTTTGAGCAATTTTGCTTTTGGCAGCTCTTTTCGGAGTTCCTACCGGATACTCCAGGTTATTGTAATTTACGTAGTTGTGAAGCGTATCTTTACTGAAAAACTCAATGTTGGTAGAACTATTAATTTCGTTTCGTAAAGCTTCATAAATAGCGTCGTACAAATCGGGGTCTTTAGATACGCCAAAATCTTCATGCAAATTTACAGTAAACAAGTGCATCGCGGCGGTTCTTTCTTTTTGTTGAGCAAAAGCGTTTATCCATACAGATAATAAAACAAACAGGATTATCTTTTTCATGCATTTAAGTTTTAAGAATTTCGGATAAAAATATATTTTTTTCTGAAAATACAAAAGCCGATAACAAATTTTTATCATCGGCTTTAAAATATTTATTACTTGTGGCTTATTCTGCTGTTTTTTCTTCTTGTTCAGCTTCCGTTTTTTCTTCGGCAGATTCGTCTTTTAATTGCAGCATATTATTTGTTTGCAGCAAGTTATACCAATTGAGCAATCGTTTCATATCAGAAACATATACTCTATCCTGATCGTAATTGGGTAAGATTTGCTCAAAATAAGCCTTAATCTCTTTGTTATCTGCTTTATGAGAAACAGTTGTAGCTTTGCCTTCTTCTTTTTCATAGATTTTTCTCATTACTTTCCCCAATTGCACATCGCCATCGTTGGTGTAAATGGCAATATCTTCCAGTGCACTAATTTTGGCCGAGGCATAAGCCGGAAAACGTTTACCGTCCGTAATGGATTCAACAATAATACTGTTTTTCGATTGTTTTACCATTTTGTATAATCCGGGCTCTCCCGAAATGGCTAAAATTCCTTTTAGTTCCATAATTTTTAAGATTTCTAATTTCTAAATAAATTTTACTTTTTTTCTTTAATACTTAAACAAAACCTTTCTTTTGTTTCAATTTTTCATAAGCTTCCGTAATTTTTTTAAATTTTTCGGTTGCTTCCATCTGAACTTCATCACCTAAATAGCTTACCTTATCGGGATGAAATTCTTTGGCTAGTTTTCTATATGATGCTTTTATTTCGTCATTGGTTGCATCTTTCGAAATTTGTAGTATTTCATAAGGCGATTCTTCGTTTTGCAAAAACATGGCCTTTATTGAAAGATAGTCTTTATCAGTAATTTGCAATCCACGGCTTATAACGTCTATTCTTTTTATTTTTTCTGTGTGAATTTCGCCATCCGATTGGGCTAAGCCAAAAAGAAAATGCACCAGTTGCAAACGAGAATAATAATCAAGATTTGAACAAATTTGTTCGGTTACTTCGTATATTGGTATTTGTTTGTTTAGTAGTATTTTAAGTATACGAAGTGCTTCTGATGTTTTATCTTCGCCAAATTTTTCGTTAAAATACTTTTTTACGTAATTAAGTTCCGATTTTAGTATGGAACCGTCTGCTTTCATTACATCTGCAATGAGAATGAGCATGCTAACCATAAAATCGCCCAGTTGCGTAGGCATACCGTAAGAATAGTTTGTTTTTCGGTATTCGGTTTTGGGCTTTTGATAATAGGTTTCTGTATGTTTTCCGGTAAATTTGGTTTGCGTTTTTTCTTTGTACTCTCCTTGTCCGAGCTTTTTTATATCGCTGCTATCAACCGCCGAACCTACTAGAAAGCCTATAATTCCGCCAATCGGGCCTAAAAGTACCCAGCCTAATCCTCCTAAAATCCATTTAGTATTCATCTATTTCAGTTTGATTGTTTTTACTTTTAAATATTTTTTTAATTTTTAAAAATAGGATTTTTTGTTAAATTCTAGTACTAATTTTTCATAATTTCTTGATGAATCCCGATAATTTGTGGCAAGAGCATTTCTTTTTCGTTGTTGTATATGATGAAATCGGCCTTCTTTGCCAATTCTTGTTGATTAGCTTGATTATTCATTCTTTTCATAATTTCTTCGGGCGGCACACTATCTCTTTGTGTGGCTCTTTTTATGCGTAATTCGTCGGGAGCTACAACTAATATTGTGGCATTTAGCAGTTTATAGGCACCAATTTCGAATAGGATGGCAGATTCCTGAAGCACGTAGTGCCCATGCTGTTTTTCGGCCCATTCATTAAAGTCGGTTCTAACTACCGGATGAACAATTGCGTTTAAGCTGGCAATGAGCTCTTTGTTGGAAAATATTTTGTTTGCCAGATAATTTCTGTTTAGTGTATTTTCTTCTGTATATACTTCATATCCGAATAAGGATATAAGCGCTTTTCTTATTCCGTCGTGTTCGTTCATTAATCTTTTGGCTTCTGTATCGGAATAGTAAACTGCCACATCTAGTTTTTCGAAAATATTGGCAATAAAGCTTTTTCCAGAGCCAATGCCTCCGGTTAGTCCTATTTTTTTCATTTTTTTTCTTGAAGTAAATATTCTGCAAAATGTGGCGAAAATCTGAGAAAAAAGATATTGGTGTTATTGGTGTTTATTTCAATTTCGGCATATTTATCGCCTGGCTTTATTTTGTAATAATCTATTTTGGAGTTTATTAAGTCTTTGTTAACGTGTTTATAATCTTCCACAAAAACACTAAATGTGAGTTGTACTTTAGATGGGAAAGTTATTATTTCTAAATTTTTGGGTGTGTTTTCAAAGTCAATCGGAATTTGTATCGAAATATCTGTAAATTCGGCAATATGTGCCTTAACGATGCACGACTTTACGGGGCTTGAAATTTGCGGAGGTAATGTAATGCCAATATTTTGGTTTATATCGCTTTTAAGGTTATTTTTTGTGTAGGAAAAAAGTTGTACAGAATCTATTTTTTCCATCAGATAATCGGGTCCTTCCACAACGATACTGTCGGGAGCTAATTCTATTTTTCCTTTTACGGCAAATCCGGGCGCTGTGTTTAGCTTGATATTGGCTTTTATGGCAATTTTTTTCTCTACTTTTTGTGTGAGTAAAAAGGCAAGTGTATCTGGCTCAATATCCAAAATTTTTAGACTCTGACCATATTGTGGCTGCAATTCTGTTTTTATGGTATTTGTATAAAAATACCAATTGTAATTGCTTTGGTTTTTGATTAGGTTCAGGTTGCCAATGTCGATATCTGCCTGATTCGAAAATATTCTTATTTTTTCTCTGAAAATGGTGTATCCGTTGCCTTCAACTTGCAGGAGAATAGTTCTTTTAAACATTTTCGGGTTTTTGATACTAAAATTTTCGTAGTTTCCGGTAAAATTAAGATGTAGTTTTATACTGCTGGTATAGTTTTTATTAAGTGCTTGAACTATCCAAAGTAAGAATGAGATGCTAAAGAAGAATAAAAAAATAATGACCTGTTTTCTTACTTTAAAATTTTTAAGAAATGGCAGGACATTATCTATTACTTTATTTTTTACCTTCGCTATTTGCTGTTGCATTGGGCAAAATTAGCAAAAGAAACGGAATTATATGCGAAAACCGATAACCAAAACATCGTCAATTTGTTCAAGATTGCCTTTCCATTCGCTAAAAAAATCGTCGAGTATTTGTTTTTGTTCTTTCATGGGGAGATGCGAAATTTCGGTTAACTTTTCTCTAAACGGTTTGTATTTAAGTTTTTTCATATTATCGCCACCAAACTGATCGGCAAAACCATCGGAGAAAATATAGTAAACATCACCTTTTTGCATTTCAACAGTGGTAGAAGAGAAGGAGTCCATGATATCGAAAATGGCAATAGGCATTTTATCGGGTTTAAAAATCTCGTCGGTTTTATTTCTAATCAAATACATGGGATTATTGGCTCCGGAAAATTCGAGCGTAAGCGAATGTTTATCAATGCTCACAAGTGCTAAATCCATACCATCCTTCGATTGGTCGTCTTCCTGGCTTTGATGTAATTGGTCTATTACATTGCTTCTAAGTCGGTTTAGAATTTCGTCGGATTTGTCGATGCCTTTTTCGTTTACAATTTTGTTTAGGAAACTAATTCCGAGCATACTCATAAAAGCACCCGGAACTCCATGTCCTGTGCAGTCGGCAGCGGCAATTATAAGTTTGTTTTCTGTTTCGCCCACCCAGTAAAAATCTCCGCTTACAATGTCTTTGGGTTTAAAGAGAACAAAGGAGTCAGAAATTATCTTGTTTGTAAAGTTTTCCGGAGGCAAAGTGGCTTTTTGTATTCGTTCGGCATATTTTATACTGTCGGTAATTTCCTTTTTTTGCAGCATAATTTGGTCTCTTTGTTTTTCTGCCAGATTTCTTTGTATTTGAATTTCTTCCAAGTGTGCCTGAATTTGTTCTTTTTGAGCCACTACTTCGGCAGTTCTTTCTTTTACAAGTCTTTCGAGAATTTTCTTTTGATTTTCGATGCGGGCAATTCTGGCTCTAACGGCCGCAAAAATTAAGAGAATTAGCAGTAATACAGCGCCAACCCTTGCTATGGTGGTTTGCCACCAAGCCGGATGAATAATGATTCGCAAGGTTTTGCCTTTTTCGTTCCAAACGCCATCGTTATTGGTTCCTATTACTCTAAATGTGTAGTTTCCGGGGGGCAAATTTGTATAGTTGGCAAATCGGCGGTATTTTACCCGGTTCCAATCTTTATCGTAGCCTTCGAGTTGGTAGGCATATTGATTTTTTTCTGAGAAGATATAGTTTAGTGCAACAAATTCAAAGGAGATAAAGTTTTCGTCGTATCTTAATTCTATTTCATCTTTTACGGTAATATTGGAGTCAAGTTCGTAATCGTTGTTGAAAACCTGAAATTTGGTAATTAAAATGTCGGGAACATAAGGATTATCTTTAATATTTTCCGGATAAAAAGCATTTAAGCCATTTACACCTCCAAAAAGAATTTTTCCGTCGGAAGCTTTAAAGTAGGAACCAACCAGAAATTCGTTGCTTTGCAAACCGTCGTTTACATCGTAGTTTCTGGTACTATAGTCCGATTTGTTTAATTTGCATAATCCGCCATTTGTGCTAAGCCACAAGTAATTATTATTATCTTCGATTATTCCCATTACCACGTTATTGGGCAAGCCATCTTTTTCGGTAAATTGTTTGAATGTTTTGCTTGATGGGTCAAATCTGGATAATCCTCCGCCTTTAGTGCCCACCCAGATAATTCCATCTTTATCTTCTAAAATAGAATAAATGCGGTTCTCGCCAAGCGAGTTAGGGTCAGTTGGATTGTTTTCGTATTTTTGAAAAGTTTTTGATGCGCCGTCCCAAATGTTTATTCCTCCGCCATAAGTTCCAATCCAGTACATACCGTTTTTGTCTTGTATAATGCAGGTAACATAATTGCTGCTAAGCGATTGCGGGTCGTTTGCTTTATGTTGGTAGGAGGTAAAAGTTTGGGTTTCGGCGTTAAATTTGTTTATTCCGCCGCCATAAGTGGCAATCCATAGCTGATTACTTTTATCCTCATAAATTCTGAAAATATTATTGGAGCTTAAGCTGTTGGAGTCTTTTGGATTATTTGTAAATGTTTTAAAAAGATTGGTATTTCTGTCGAATAAACTCAGGCCACCGCCATCTGTTCCAACCCAGAAATTTCCGCGCGAGTCTTCGAATATGGCTCTTACATGGTTGTTAGGCAGAGATTTTGTATTTCCTGCACGGTATTTAAAGTGAGTAAAAGTATTGTCTTCATCTATCCATTTATTCAGTCCGCCATCAACGGTTCCAACCCAAAAAATACCGCTTTTATCTTCGAAGATTGTTCGTATCTGACTGGTGGATAATGAATTGCTGTCGTAAGGATTATGTCTAAAAATGTCCATCCCTTGAACAGTTTTATTCCATTTATTAATACCTCCGAGCGAAGTTCCTACCCATAAAACGCCTGTTTTGTCCTGAAAAAGCGATATAACTTTATCAACACTCAAGCTAAATGCAAATGTGGGGTCGTGGGTATAACTGATAAACTTGTTTTTCTGAGGATTGAATAAATTTAATCCACCTTTTTCAGTTCCCAGCCACAATAATCCTTCCTGGTCAAAAAGCAGGCAATTAATCTGGTCGTCGATAAGATTATTTTTTTCATCGGCATAGAATTCTTGCAGAATTTCCAGGTCGTTTTTTTTCGCTTCTGCCCGAAAAAGCCCTTTAGTTGTTGCAATCCAGAAAATGTTTTGGGCATCAATTGCCACTTGCTTAACTTGGTTGGCAAGTTCGATTTTGCTGTGTATTAAAAAATTGGAGAACTGACCTTGGGTTTTATCAAAACGGCTAAGTCCTTTTTGTGTTCCCACCCAAATATTTTTGTTTATGTCTTCGAAAATGTAGTTAATCTCGCTTGATGCAATGCTAAAAGAATTTCCTTGCGAGAATTTAAATTCCATAACGGTTTTTGTTTTTCTGTTCAGGTAAAAAAGGCCATCGCTTGTGCCAATCCACATATTTTTTTCAGAATCTTCAAAAATGGCTTTTATGTTGGCTTCTAAAGGCGAAATTTGGCTTTTGCGCGTATAGCTAACCGTAAAAAAACGGTCTTTTATGCGGTTGTAAATGGCAAGCCCTTGATTTTGCGTACCAAGCCAAATAAGGCCTTCGTGATCTTCGTAAATTACATTGATAGAATTTCCGATAATTGAATAGGGGTTATCGGGTTGATGATGATATATGGTATTTTCGTATCCGTTAAATTTATTGAGTCCGTCTATGGTTCCAAACCACATTAATCCGTAACTGTCTTGAATAATGGCGTTTACAGTGCTTTGAGAAAGACCTTCTTCTATTGATAAATGTTCAAATTTTATGCTGTTGTTTTGTGCTTGCAATAATTTTGCGAAAAGTCCGGCATATAAAAGTATTATGACTAAAACAAGGGTTTGCGTGCGCATATGGCGTTTGTTTTATAAAATTATATATTCTCCAAATGAAGATTTTGCCTCATGGTAAATTCGACTACAAATTACAAATTTCGTGCAAATAAATAAACATTTTGCCAGATAAAATAAAGTACTCGACAAATTATTTTATTTTTGAGAAATACTTTTGTCTAAATAGCTTTATTTTGAATTATATTTGAGATAGAGAATAATGAGTAGATTGAGATTAAATTTTTATCAGGCATCAATCAAATGAATCAGATTAGCCGTAAATGGCCTTTTTTTTGTTTTAATAATTCTGTCGGAATGGCCTTATATTCCGATAAGCTCGAATCTCTTCAGTCGAACGATATCTTTTTGTCGATCTTAAATTATCTGAATATTTCGCGCGAGTTTCATAAGGCTCTAAAGTTTGCTTATGCCCGCAAAATTAACGGCGATTTTTTGCTTAAACCCGATAAGCAAAAAATTATTAGAAGCTATTACTCTACCATAAAATGGAATTCCGGAACATATGTAGTACTTAATATTGATTTTTTTATCAATGATATTCGTATTATTTATGATTTCGATTGTTTAGGAAAAAACACTGCGGTTTTATTGTTTGGCAGGAATGGAATTTTTTTTTCTAATCTTACTTTTCTCAACGAAATAGACCAATCTGTGAGATTATCGAAGCCTGTGGATGTATTGAATTTAATTCACCCATTGCATCAAAAGCGCATCAATAAAGAATTTACGGCTTGGATGGATAGCGATTTACGGGAGGCAGAATTTTTTTTTAATATAGCCAATGCTTATGGACAAATAAAGGAGGCATCGGCAAAGGTTAGCAAGCGTAATTACTTCGGCCAGGATGTTTTTGCCTGTTTTATCAATTATAAATCTGTTGAAAACAGCCAACTCGAAGAAATAAATTTGCAAAGAAAAGCCACAAAAAAAATTCTCGGAATTATTACCGAAATTTATTGGGAATTGGATTTTTCTAGCAACTTTATTTGGTTTAGTAAGCCGGTTTCGAATCTAGAATCTTTTTCTAATCAGCAGATTAGTTTGAAAAGGTTTTTTCGATTGATTCATTTATCCGATTATCAAAAAATAAGGCTTATTGTGGAAAGGATAAAAGAAGGCATTAAAAAAGAGTTCCATATAGAAATTAGGATTTTGCAAGATGCAGGACTCTATTCCTGGTTTTTGCTTAAAGGAAGCTTAAATTTAGAAAAAGATAGGCCAGTCACTTTTATTAGGGGTAGTTTATTGCCTATAGATTCTTATATTAGAGAAAAGCATGCTTACCAAGAACTCCAAAGTGCCATTCGAAATTTTATTCGGGCGCATAATTTGCCTATGGCCGTTTTTCTGCGAAAGAATGATACCGATACTTGGAATAGTGCTACTTTGTATGGTTATAACCATGAGTTTATACAACTTATGGAAGTAGATTCTGAGCCTGTTATGGGTAAAGAATATTTGATTGATTTACATTTGCTCAGCCAGAGGTTTCATATCGATTTGGATGCTTTTTACTCCGATAAATGGACGATGGAAGGGGATATTATTTCGTTGATTAAACTGAACCGGCATTTGCTATTTTTTATCTACAGAAATGAGCATGAATTTAAAGATGTTGATAGACTGATTTTTAGTCAGAATTTGAATCGGGGCCAAATTTCTATAAATAAGTTTGATTTTCAGGGAGGGAAGGATTTTTTAAACATGGTTCCGGCAAGTTTTATACTTTTGGATAAATACTTTCAAATTAGGGTATTCAATAGCGAGGCGCAAAAGATTTTGAGTCAGATTACGGATCAAAGCGTAAGTGAGTTGCATGTGTTGAGCGAATATTTTCAAACAGAGCAGGCAATGGTATTATCGAATTTATTTCGGGCTGCACTAAAAGGAAAAGATAAAACGGATGAACTCGAATTTACTAAACTTCAGGGCGAAAAGTTTTGGCTGCAATTGAGGTTTAAGCCCGTATGGCTAGATTCGCGACAAGTTGATTTTGTTGCATTTATGGCGCATGATATTACAAATTACAAAAAGCTTGAACATTTGTTGATTTATGCCAAAGAGAAGGCCGAAACTGCCGACCGTTTGAAAACCGAATTTGTGAGTAATATGTCGCACGAAATTAGAACTCCGATGAATGCCATTGTTGGATTTTCTGAATTACTCTCTATGGAAATAACAAATCCCGAACATCTCGAATATCTTGGTATTATTATCGAAAGTGGTCAGAATTTGCTTGCCCTTATCGAGGAAATTATCGATATTTCTAAGATCGAATCCGGCGAAGTGGCGCTCAACGAATCACCCCGAAATCTGAATAAACTGCTTTTAGAAATTCATCATTTGTTTAAAAACGAAATTTCCCGGCGAAAGAAGGCTAATGTTCGATTGCTTTTGAGCAGAGGTCTCTCCGAGAGGCAGGCAGAGATTTATATTGATGAGCAAAAAATAAAACAAGTTTTAACCAATTTGATAAATAATGCCATTAAATTTACGGAACAGGGATTTATAGAATTTGGCGTTGAACTTTCGTCGAATTTGCAGACCCTGAAATTCTATGTAAAAGATACAGGTATTGGCATTAGCGAAAAGCAAAAGGAATATATTTTTCAACGTTTTGCTCAGGCCGATGGGTCTATTAAGCGAAAGTATGGAGGCACTGGTCTGGGGTTGGCCATAAGTGTGGCCCTGGTAGAGATTATGGGTGGAAAGTTAATGGTAGAAAGCGTTGAAAATCAGGGCAGTATTTTTAGTTTTGAACTGCCGTATAAAACCATGCATCAATCGGGTGCTTATCTGATGCTCGACGACAATATTACAAAGGATTGGTCGGATTACCATCTATTAATATATTCCGACGATCATAAACTAATCTCTTTGGTAAAGCAGGAATTTGTATCAAACCGGTTGCGGATTTTTACTAGTGCAAGTCCGGAAACTGCATTGGAAATGCTTATGAGTCAAGATAAAATAGATTTCTTTATTTTTAATTGTCAAGGTATTACGCAAGATTTATTGCATTTTATGGCAAAAAAGAAACATCATTATAAAACTATTTGTATATTTAATGACGCTTCGGACGACGAGATGCAATTTTTTCTAAAACATAATTTTGATGATTTTTGTCTAAAAACCAATATTATTTCTTCAATATCGCAGATACTTATTAAATATATTCAAAATGAATGAGCTATCGATGTTTGATGTATTTGAATTTGCTGGCTCACTTTTTTCGCACATAAAAAGCTTTGCTGAAGAACAAATTCCAGAGAATCATTTTTTTGCGGATTCTTTCGAAGAGTTTGATAATGAATTTCTTTCGAAAAATCAGATTTCGGTTCAGCTCCTTTCCGATAGAGACATTGTGTGGAAAAGTAAATTTGTGCATCAAAATTTAAAAAGTGAATTAAAGTTTCAATCCAAAGAGGTTTTTAATCCTATTTCTGTTCAACAAAAATCAACACTGAAGTTTGGGCCTATAAACCCCGCATATTACAAAAAGCTTGATTATTCATTTGTTCTCGAAAGTGCATTTTTTGAGCGCTTTTATGTTCTGCTATCGGGTATTGCTCAGTCGGAAATGCAAATTATGGTTGTTTTTAATTTGTCGAAATTACTAGCAAGTGCAATTACTCCATTTTCTCAGGTTTTGTTGGCCAAAGAATTGTTCGACAATACCGAAGAAATGTATTTCATGGTAGATAAAAATGCCCATTTTATTCTTAAAAATAAGGCCTTTATTGCTTTCGAATCGCAGATATTTAGTTTAACAAACTACGAGCTTACTGCGCTTTGGCTGAGAAACATAAAGGAACATCTTGCCAAAATTACCGAAAGCAAGCAAAAGCTCGGAATAGAAACAAAATACATCATCGGCGAAAAAAAAATTATTTTGCGCTGCCAATACACTCCGTTTTATATCGACAACGAATTATTGGTAATTGCTACCTATATTGACATTACCGAGCAAGCTATTAAAAAGTTGAAGCTAGTGAAGGAACTAAGTTTTTTGCACAAATTTCTCGAATTTTCTAATATTGGCTACCTTTTTTTCGACGAAAAAAATCAACTTATATCATATAATAAACGAGCTCAAGAGTTTCTTCCTTCCCATGTTTTGCACCATAATCGTTCTAAAGAGGAGATACTTGATGCCATTAGGCCAAAAATTGATAAGCATTCCTACGATCGCTTATGCAAAATAGTATATCATACAGATGCAAGTGCTTGCGACGAATTGAATTTGATTTATCAAAAGTCATTTTTGAAATTATCGAAGAGTATAATCTCATACAAGAAAGATAGTTACGTTGCCTATTCTCTTGAGAATATTTCGGCACTCAAAAGACAGACTTTTGCGCTCGAACGACAGAACAATTTTTTGTCGATTTTGGCCTATATTGGAAATAATCTTTTGAAAATTCATTCACAAAGTGAACTTTTTGAAAATCTCAACTGGGTGCTAAATGATACCCTTGGGCCGAATTATTTTATTGTTTCATTTAAGTACGATTCCGCTGAAAATATTTTTTTCGATTATCATTTTTTAGGCATTAATCTGGAGCCAATTTTGCATTTTTCATCAGAAAATCAAGTGGATAATCTTAATGTGGCCAATCTGATTGAGCCACTGCAATTGAATACAAAATTGATGACAGAACTTTCTGATTATGCGTTTTTAAGTCCCCTATTTGAAGTTTTGGGTTGGAAATTTCCAAGTAAAGATTTATTTAAACTCTATTTGCGGCAGTTTGCCGACGACAACAGGCGCTATTATTGCTCATTAATTGGAACTATTGAAGATTCGGACGATATTGTTCTAAATTATCTCGAAAGTATTTTTAATCAGTTCTACGGTCGCTTAATATCTATTCTACAGTTTAATCAGATTATTGAGCAGCGCGAAAGTGCTATTAATCTGAGTAAAGCAAAGTCCGACTTTGTTTCAAATATTACGCATGAGATTAAAAATCCGATGAGTTCTATATTGGGATTTAGCAGGCTGCTCGAAAAAAGCGATCTCGAACCCAAAGCAATGGATTATGCCCGAATAATCAGAAAAAACACCGAACAGTTGCTAAAAATTATTCAGGATTTGTCGGATATCAGTAGAATCGAATCCAATACCTTGAAAATTAACATGGAAGAGATCGATTTACTCAGTTTGTTCAACGAGCTTAAGGAGTTGTATATACATTATTGCGAAATAAACGAAAAGGTTCAGCTATATTTTGATTTTAACGAATTTACGCATGTTTTTATTTATGCAGATTTTATCCGCCTAAAACAAATCCTGATTAATTTTATTAGTAATGCACTTAAATATACACCCGATGGGTATGTTAAAGTTAGCTACACTTTGCTAAGTAATGGAAAAGTGAAAATTTTTGTGGAAGATAGCGGACCCGGACTTTCGAATGAAGATGCCAAACGGATTTTTAATAGATACGAAAGGGCAAAGGCAAAACTTAGAAATAAAGAAGGTGTTGGAATCGGATTATCTATTGCCCAGGAATTAGCGCTAAAAATGGGTACAGAGATTACCCTAAGCTTCGAATTGGGGCTTGGCAGCATTTTTTCTATTGTTTTCGAAAAAGTCATAGAAAAGGAATTCAATCAGAATATTCTGGTGGCAAACGATAATAATGTATTGTCGGACAGAAAATTAATGGTTGTCGAAGACGATATTAATACAATACAGTTTTATAAATTCTTTTTTAGTGAATTGCAAATAGATTTTATTATATGCAAAAATGCTTTTGAAGCTGAAATTGCTTTGAAAAAAAATCTGCCCGATATCATTTTTTGTGATATAAGAATGCCCGGGAAAAATGGCCTAGAGTTTTTCGAAGAGAATAAACAATTAATTGGGGATATTCCGTTTTATTTTATTACCGCCGACAGCTCGTCTGAAATTAAGAATCAGGCAATGGAGCTTGGTGCGCGCGAAGTGATGTATAAACCGATTGATCCGCAAAAAATTAAACAGGTGCTTATTCAGTATCAATTTACGATAAGAGATATTTTGTAAGGTCTAAATGCCTGCTTATCAATTCAAAAAGAAAGAATTTAAAATAAACTATGCAATACTTTTACCCAATGATGAGAAAATTAATTTATGTTTTTATACTGATTTCTTTAAATTCGGCTTATGCACAGAAAAATATTTCAGCCGAAGACATTCCATTAAAAGAGAAATTTTTTTTGGGTGGAAATATGGGATTGCAATTTGGCACCTATACCTATATTGAAGTAGCCCCCTTGGCAGGTATTCATTTAAAACCAAATTTAGATTGGGCGGCCGGGCTTATGTATACTTATTTAAATAATTCTATTACAGATTATTCCAGTCAAATGTATGGTTTTAATACCTACTTTCAGTATACCGTTTTTCAGCCAATTGTTTTTCATACGCAAGCCGAGATAATAAATTCCGATTTTTTTGATACCCAAGGATATATTCGTCGCGATTGGTTTGAGGCCGTATTGGTAGGGGGTGGATTGAAGCAGAAAATTGGCGTAAATTCTTATTCTTTTTTACTGATTTTATGGAATCTAAATACTTCTTATAATTCTCCATATCAAAATCCTGTTATAAAAGTTGGCGTAATTTTTTGAATTTATTTTTTTCGAAAAAAATGCAAAATGCTTTTGTGAAGGCTAAAAAAAACTATCAGAAAAAATGAAATTCTATTTTTTCGGAATAGATTTTGCTTTATACGTTAAGGATTTTGTAATTTGCTTAAAAAAGCTTAATTTTATTTCATATTCCAGAATCCCCGAACTGTTCATCATCATTATTATTGATTGGTATGAGAAAACTTGAACTTCATTGGCAAATTCTTATTGCCTTGATTTTTAGTGTGTTATATGGAGTGTATTTATCGGAATACATCGGATGGGTTTCATGGTTGGGCGCTATCTTTATGAAAGCGCTGAAAATGATTATAGTACCTCTGGTGCTAACTTCCATTATTTCGGGTGTGGCTAATTTGGGTAATGCCGAAAACCTTGGGCGATTGGGATTAAAAACAATAACCTATTATCTTTCTACTAGCTTATTGGCTATATTTACGGGCTTGTTTTTTGTGAATATGATAAAACCCGGTATCGGAGTTGATATTGGTTTAGCCCGGAATATAGAGGAGATTGAAAGTACCAGCTCCAGTTTTAAAGAGACATTGATGGATATTATTCCCGAAAATATTTTTGAAGCATTTGCCCGTGGAGAGATGCTTTCCATCATATTTTTTGCCATTCTTTTTGGCTATTTCATTACCCGCATTTCGCAAAAAGACCAGCAAATGCTTACAAGTTTTTTTAATTCCACTTTCGAAGTAATGATGAAACTTACCATGTTTATCATCAAATTTACGCCTTTTGGTATTTTTGGAATTGTGGCTAGCGTAATTGCCGAAAACTTAAATAATTTACAGGAACTGGCCAGCGGAATGGGCAGATATATGATTACCGTAATTCTGGCTTTGGCAGTGCATTTTTTCTTTACCTTACCCATATTACTAAAATTGATTGCTAAGGCAAATCCCTTTAAACATTTTAGGGTAATGCGCAGTACCTTACTAACTGCATTTTCTACATCATCTAGCGGTGCTACACTTTCGTTAACCATGGAGTCGGTAGAGCATGGTGCAGGTGTATCTAGTAAGATTACCAGTTTTACATTGCCGCTAGGGGCTACTGTAAATATGGATGGAACTGCCCTTTACGAGTGCGTTGCGGCTATTTTTATTGCACAGGCTTATGGCTACGATTTATCTTTTCTCGATCAGGGGATTATTGTTGTTACTTCTCTGCTTGCATCTATTGGTGCTGCATCTATTCCAATGGCCGGACTTGTTATGATTACCATAATACTTAGCGCAGTAGGTCTGCCTTTAGATGGTGTAGGATTAATTTTGGCTGTTGATAGGGTGCTTGATATGCTCAGAACTGCAACCAATGTTTGGAGCGATAGCTGTGGGGCTGTTACTGTTGCTAAATCGGAAGGCGAAACTTTGAAAGTATAGGCTTAATGGATAAAATTGCCGTCCGTTTTTACCTTTTTATTGCTATTCAATTTGCCTAGAATAATACTTTAGATTATACAAATTTCAGGAATTTGGATAATCTAAGTATGAGTCTAGTCTAAAAACCCTGCCAGCGTTGATTTTTATAAAATGCTGTAACTGTACTAAACAGTTTATAAGTCAATTAAGAAAACGCTGGCAGGGGTATAATCATTTTTTCAATCTTTTTAGACTGAACTCAAGTATTCTAGCCAAAATGAACTTATTTTGCATTGCTGAAAGCCATTTTTATTGCAATACTGCTTGCATGGCAGCTAATGCAGCCCTTGTTCCATCTGCTACTGCTGTGGTTATTTGTCGTGTATCTGTATCGCGGGCATCGCCGGCGGCAAACACATTTTTTAAATTGGTTTCCAACTTTTTAGTGGTTATAATTTCGCCCCACTCATTTAATGCTACAACTCCTTTTATTGCCTCGGTATTGGGCACGTAGCCAATAAAGATAAACGTGCCGTCTATGGGCATTTCGGTGATTATTCCACTTGTAATATGCTTGATTTTGGCTGCTCTAAGTGAATCTTCACCCACAAATTCGACAATGGTAGATTCCATTACGAAATTAATTTTCGGGTTTTCTTTGGCGCGGTCTACAGCATGCTGAAATGCTTGAAAATGATCGAATTGATGAACAATCGTTACTTTAGATGCATATTTAGTTAGTTCAACAGCTTCTTCGAGTGCGGAGTTTCCGCCACCCACAACAATTATTTCTCTATCCTGAAAAAAATCGCCATCGCAAGTGGCACAATAGGAGATTCCGCGTCCGGTAAATTCTTTCTCTCCGGGCACATTTAATGCCCTGGATCTGCCTCCCGGACTTAAGATAACAGCTTTGGCATTAAATTCATCACCATTTTCCAAAACCACGATTTTTGTTTCTCCTGCAAAATCGAGCGTTTTAATTTTTGCGTTTGATTTTATGATGCAGCCGAATTTTTGCGCCTGTTTTTTCATGGTAGATGCCAGCATATAACCACTAATGCTCTCTATTCCAGGATAGTTCTCTACTAAATGGGTAAGGTTTATCTGACCCCCGGGCATTCCATGGTCAAGAATTAAAACACTTGCTTTTGCTCTTGCCAGGTAAATTCCTGCGGTTAGGCCTGCAGCTCCTGCCCCCAAAATGATTACGTCAAATTCTTTCATTGCTTCATGCTTTTCATTAAAAAAAGCCGACGATGCAATTAGATTCAAACGTCAGCCTTTTTTTGTATTTCTAATAAAATTAAAAATGGGCGTTCAAAATTTCCTGAATCTGTTCGGATGTTTGAATACTGCTTGTAGCTTTTACTACTTTTGCGTTTTTATAATATACTGTAAATGGTAATCCCATAAAACCGCGGCATTCGGGTAAACCACGAATTACTTTTGAATCGGGTAAATCGAACAACATATCGTAAAACTGAATATGTTTGTATTGTATTTCCAATTCTTCGGCGGCATCGTATACAGGCACACACATTGGACCCATTCGTCCACAGATTATCATTACATTTTCGTTCTCCTGAAGCACTTTGTTATATTCTGCTTCGCTAGCAATATGCTTTAAATTAGTCATTAATGTAGACATAGTTCTATAGATTTAATATTTTCGGATGCAAATATATAAAAACCTGCATGTCAAAAGAGCGAAAAAAAACTGCCTATAAATGGAGTTATTGATTTATAGACAGTTATGTGTATTCTAATACTTAAAATTTAATATTTTTTAATATCTCACATCAAAATTAACGATTGATTAATGATTTACCAGTTTATTGATTTTGTCAACGAATTCTGCCGCAAGTTCATCTGCCCTTTTTTGCGATAAAGCTTCGGAATAAATACGAATAATGGGCTCTGTGTTTGATTTTCGCATGTGTACCCATTCTTTTTGTGCGTCGAAATCTAATTTTACACCATCTATGGTGTTTATTCTGGCTATTCCGGTTGCCAAGGCTTTTAATTTTTCTAAAATGGTATCAGGTTCCACATTTTCGGGCAGTTGCACTTTATTTTTCGACATATAAAAGGCCGGAAATTCATTTTTCAACACAGAACAGGTCATTTTTTTCTCTGCCAGATAACTCAAAAATAATGCAATTCCAACCAAAGCATCCCTACCGTAGTGCAGCTCGGGCAAAATAATACCACCGTTGCCTTCGCCGCCAATAATTGCTCCAATTTCTTTCATTTTCGCTACAACATTTACCTCGCCAACTGCTGCTGCTTCGTACTTTACGCCATGTTTTTGACTAACTTCAAATAAAGCCCTTGTTGAGCTAAGGTTTGAAACCGTATTGCCCGGCTTTTTGCTTAAAATATAATCTGCCACGGCAACCAGTGTGTATTCTTCGCCAAACATAGAGCCATCCTGGTTTACAATAGCCAGACGGTCAACATCGGGGTCAACCACAAAACCCAAATGGGCATTGGTTTTGCGCACCATTTCCGATAATTCGGTTAAATGTTCGGGCAATGGTTCCGGATTGTGCGGAAATTGGCCGTTTGGAGTGGTATATAGTTCTACCACTTCAACACCCAATTTTTCTAAAAGGGGTGGAATGGCAATGCCTCCTACCGAATTTACGGCATCAATAACGACTTTAAATTTTGCATTTCTAATGGCATTTATGTTTACTAAATCCAATTCCAGAATTTTTTCGATATGCTTGTGGTGATAATCAGAAATCAGGGTTTCTTTGCCAATCTCATCAATATAAGCATATTCAATAGCAGGATTTTCGCTTAATTCGAGAATTTTTTCGCCTTCTTTTGCGTCTAGAAATTCACCTTTGGCATTGAGTAGTTTCAGCGCATTCCATTGCTTGGGATTGTGGCTGGCTGTAATAATTATGCCACCATCGGCATTTTCCATCATTACCGCCATCTCGGTGGTGGGAGTGGTTGCTAAACCTATGTTTACCACATCCAAACCCATGGCCATTAAGGTGGAGCTAATTAGCGCTTCAACAATGGGGCCTGAAATTCGGGCATCGCGCCCTAAAATAATTTTATAGCTTTTCTTGGGATTGTTTTCTTTGATAAATGCAGCATAAGCCGTGCTGAATTTTACAATATCAATTGGAGTAAGGTTATGAGATTGCACGCCGCCAATGGTGCCGCGAATGCCTGAGATTGATTTAATTAACGACATATTTCTAAATTTTTGCCCAAAAGTAATACTTTTTTATAAAGCTTGTGGGCTATTTGCTGATGTATTTATTTAGATGGCGTGCTTTATTTCTTCCGCCTTGCAAAGTCTCTTTTTTTTATTGGCCGTAGCTCTGCATTTTTTGCATACGTATTGCGGATTTTCTACGATCTTAGGGTTTTTCTTTTCGCACATTTTTTCTTTCGACATACGCTTTTTTTTGCTAAGATATTTTTGTTCCTAATAATTATTATATATAAGATGATGGTTTGATTATATTTTGAGATTTAATCTGTTTTAAATTAATAACTTATGTTGATTTGTATTTAGACTAAGAATTTTTACCCATTCATGTTGTTTGATGTTTTATACCAGAATAATTGATGTATCTATTTGTAATTGAGTTTTCTGTGTGATAAAGAAAAAAAGTGTTCATTAGTAGTGAATAAAAGTGTTCGTTTATAATGAACAATTTTGTGCTTTAGTGTTGCACAAAATTGTCTTTTTTGTATATTTGTATAATGCAAATCTAAAATATATGGTATTAAAATCAGTATTAAGAGAAGTAATTGAAAGCCAACTTGATTTTTTAGAACATCAAGAGTTAGGAACTGAACGTTTAAAAACCGGTTTTTTAGTAAAGGCTGAGAGTCATATTACTGTGGTGGCCGGAATACGAAGGTGCGGTAAAAGTACAATGCTGAGGCAGATAATGAACAAAAAGCCGGATGTGCCTAAGATATTCATTAATTTTGAAGATGCTCGTTTAAGTAATTTTGATGTTGCTGATTTTCAAAAGCTTCTGGTAGTGGTTAATGAGAATTATCCTCATGCTGAGTGTTATTTTGATGAAATTCAGAATGTAAACGAATGGGAGCGCTTAATCAGACCATTGCATGATGCCGGTAAATGCATTTATATTACCGGTTCTAATGCCTCTTTATTAAGTTCTGAACTTGGCACCAGGCTTACCGGTAGGTATTTACTTTCTAGATTGTATCCATTTTCTTATTCAGAATTTTTACATTTTTTCCAAACGGAAGCTGGAAACAAATCCTTTGAGGAATACTTGTTTTTAGGGGGCTTTCCTGATTACCTTAAAAGCAAAAATCCTGAAATTTTGCATCAATTGTTCAATGATATTTTGGTTCGTGATATTAGTGTTCGTTATGGGGTTAAAGATCAACGATTATTACAGCAATTGGGAGTATATATGCTTTCTAACGCAGGCAAGGAATTTTCCTATCATAGTTTGCGGAAAACTTTTCAAATAGGCTCTGTGAATACGGTGGTAAATTATATAAACTATTTCGAAAACAGTTTTTTATTGTTTCAGGTACCTTTGATGAGCTGGTCTTTGAAGAAGCAAATCGCTAATCCCAAAAAAATCTATGTTTGTGATAACGGATTGATAAAGAATATTTCGCTAAGTTTTTCTGAAGATAGAGGTCGATTGTTGGAGAATATTGTTTTTATGATGCTTAAAAATGCCGGCAAGGAAATATATTACTTCCGTGAAACAAACGAATGTGATTTTGTTTATAAAGATGGGAACAAATTTCAGGGAGCAATTCAGGTTTGTTTTCAGCTTACGACAGAAAATTTTGAGCGTGAGTCTAAGGGATTGCTCGATGCCATGGAAATATTAAACTTTTCTGAGGGATATATTCTTACAATGGACGAAACAGATTGTTTTGTTTTTGATGATAAAACAATTTATGTAAAACCAGTTTGGAAATGGTACCTGGAAAATCTTTCCGGAAACTATTATTTTTGAAGAAAGAGGATTTAATAAATGAATAACACTTATTAAATCCTTCTATTTTATGCCATTACAATAGCTGCCAACCTTCCGCTTCTGATGGCATCTTCGGCTTTTGCAACCTGAAAAGCATCTCCGGCAAGCATATATTTTATCTGCTGTTTTTTTAGTTCTTCTTCTAATGGATTAAATGGTTTCATACCGGCGGCCAATACTATTAAATCTATGTTTTCGAGAATCATTTCGTTGTCGCCTTCCAAAAATACTTTGTCCTGTTCAACTTTTACTACTTGGGTATTAAGATATACTGGCACATTGGCTTCTTTGATATGTTGCAGAATAAATTTACCTTCGATCATTTCAATGCCCCTGGCAATTTGTCCCATCATTTCTACAATACTCACTTTATTTTGTGCAAGCAATAGGTGTTGGGCCACTTCGGTGCCAATAAGGCCGCCGCCAATGATAAGAATATTTTTATTGTGCGGGAGGTTTCTCTCTTCAAGTACTTCGGCCCAAACATAATGATTAAGTCCTTCAATCTGCGGATGAATTGGTTTAGACCCGGATGCCAGGATTACCCCATCAAAAGAGCTTAAATCCATAATCTCTGCTTCTTTGTTAATTAGCTTTATTTTGCGCTTTTCTATTTGACTGATATAGAAATCGACCAGTTTTTTTAGACTATTTTTTTTGTTGGGTAAATAGGCCAGATTGAATTGTCCGCCTAATTGTTCCTTTTCGAAAATAGTTACCTCGTGGCCGATCATATTTAATTGCAGTGCAGCTTCCATGCCTGCCAGTCCTGCCCCAACAACGGCAATTTTTTGCGCTTGTTGCGTTACCGAATAAGCGTATTCATCTTCGCCAACTTCCGGATTTACAAGGCAATGTAGCGTTCGGCCGGTTTTAACGCCACCCAAACAACCATCGCTGCATGCCAGGCAAGGCCGAATAATATCCTTTATTTGCCCTGTGTATTTACCCACAAAATCGGGGTCGGCCACCATGGCACGTCCAAGTGCAATATAATCGGCATTGAATTCGGTTTCCAATTCATGAATATCGTCGGCAGTATTTATTTGGCCCATAAATATAACCGGAACATCTGCATTTTTTTTGATTTTGGCAGCCAATTCCCAACTTTTTTTCTTGGGCACAAACATGTGTTGATAATACCAGGCGGCCGTGCTGCAAACCGAACCCAAAGTTACA
Source organism: Acetofilamentum sp. (assembly GCA_020720625.1). Taxonomy (GTDB): domain Bacteria; phylum Bacteroidota; class Bacteroidia; order Bacteroidales; family DYOH01; genus DYOH01. Next base: position 31,468 of record DYOH01000013.1, read on the forward strand.
TGTATTGCTTCTACTCCTTTGTCTTTGAGTATTTTGGCCAATTCTATCATCTCTTCGGCTTGAATTCCGTCGGACAACATTTCGGAAGCACTCAGTCTTACAATAAGCGGAATATTTACCGATTTTTTAATGGTATCGAAAACATCAAGAGCCAGTCGCGAGCGATTTTCGAAGCTACCTCCGTATTCATCGGTTCTAATATTTACTTTTGGTGATAAGAATTGTGCCACCAAGTAGCCATATCCGAATTGTAGCTCCAAGGCATCAAAACCGGCTTTTTCGGCGCGCACAGCTGCATCTTTCCATAATTCTATGGCTTTTGCAATTTCATCCTTGGTCATTATTTGTGGTTTGGCACCTCCATTTTCGCAAGCCTGGTCGGTTGCCGATAAAAAATAATTGCCCTTTATAACCGGATTGGCCATTCTTCCAGGGTGATTCAGGTGAGCAATGGCCTTGGCACCGCCTTGATGTATTGCATGGGCGAGTAGTTTTAATCCATCTATCATTTCATCGCTATGAATGCCTATTTGTACAGGCAATTCGCGCAAGCCTTTGTCAATATAGAATGGTTCGGGAATGATGGCTCCAATGTATTTTGCCCGTCTGACATAAAATTGGATGTGTTTGGGGGTGATTTCTCCATTGGTATTTCCATAAGCCGTTTTTATTGGCGGCATGATAAATTTGTTCTTTAGTGATAACATTTTTCTACTTTTTTTACAAAGCTACAAAATAAATATTTCGATATATGTCTGATTGCATGCAAAAATCGACATGTTTTTTTATGTTGTAGATACGATTATTTTTGAGTTGAGAAATTTTAGAATTTGATATGGAATCGAAATTAATCATGCTAAGCATCCTGATTTTCTCATTCTATTCCGACATTGTCTCATTTTGTTATTTTACTGCTGGAGTCGGTATTTTTTTTATTAGGTTATGTTTCCCTAAATATTCAGGAAACGGATAATTTGTGTAAGATTTTGTGTTTTTTTTCGCCGGATAAATTTTATATCTGAGATTGGATAAACTGTTGTAGTTTGATTTTTTGTTCTACAACATAAAAATTCAGTTTGCAATCGATTTAATTGGCTTATTAATAGCCAGAATAAGGCGTTTTGCGATGGCTTATAGATATATTTATGTTTTTAAATATTTTTGACATCGCTTCAAAATCGCTTAAATTAGCCTTGCAAACAACAAGAATTTTAACTTAATAAACTTAATATGAAAGTATCTGTTATTGGTGCAGGAAACGTTGGCGCCACTGTGGCTGATGTATTAGCACAAGGCGATTTTTTAAAAGAAGTAATTCTTCTGGACATTAAAGAAAATTTTGCAGAAGGTAAAGCCCTTGATATGTGGCAAACTGCTCCAGTAAGAATGAGCGACACTATCTTAAAAGGTGTAACTAATGATTATAGCGCAACTGCCGATTCTGATATCGTTGTGATTACTTCTGGATTACCCAGAAAACCCGGTATGAGCCGCGACGATTTGATTGGTACCAATGCTAAAATTGTGAAATCTGTTACCGAAAACGTGGTAAAATACTCTCCAAATGCCATTATTATTGTGGTTTCTAATCCTTTGGATGTAATGAGCTATACGGCTTATCTTACTGCTAAGATAGACAAAAGTAAAGTTTTTGGTATGGCAGGTATTTTGGATACTGCCCGTTATCGTGCTTTTATCGCCACTGAATTAAATGTTTCGCCTAAAGACATTCAGGCTTTATTGATGGGCGGACATGGTGATACCATGGTTCCACTTCCAAGATATACTACTGTTGCGGGTATTCCATTAACCCAATTAATGTCTAAAGAAAAAATTGATGCTATCGTTACCAGAACCAAAAACGGTGGTGGCGAAATTGTTAAACTTTTGGGTACTTCGGCTTGGTATGCTCCGGGAGCTGCTGCTGCTCAGATGGTTGAAGCTATTGCTAAAAATCAAAACCGTATTTTCCCCGTTTGTGCTTATCTTGACGGTGAATATGGTTTAAACAATGTATTTCTTGGTGTACCCGTTGTTCTTGGCAAAAACGGTATTGAGAGAATAATCGAAATTGAATTGAACGAGGTGGAGCGTGCCGATTTGGATGCTTCGAATAAGGCTGTTAAAGAAGTAATGTCTGTTTTAGATAATATGAATTTGTTTTAATGGATTTTTTACGCCTTTTTTTATTAGTCCTTTCGGTTTTTCTGAAAGGACTTTTTTTTTGAAATATTCGCTTTTTGCTATTTTTCCGGTATTATGCTCTCTTTTTCACTTTTATTGGTTTTAATAGGGGTTTTGAAGATGGTTTAAATAAATGTTTGCGCGTATTGGAGGTTTAAACTGCAGCGTTTGAACCTGAATTTGAAGTAAAAATCAATTTCTATATTGACTTGGCGGTTAGTTAATGAAGACATCCGATGGCATACGGCCGACAATTGGAATTATTCTGTACCCTGAGAAAAACAATTTTGATGTAGCATTTATTTAAACGTCATACAATAAACCGATGGGAGTAGCCCTATATTTTTTGCCAAAGAATTGCCGGATCAAATTAAAGGTAAATTCTTAAGCACAAACGAAATTAGACAAAAGCTGTTTAATGAAGCGTTGATAAATAAGCCGTAATAAAACATTCATGTTGCATTTGCGTTTTCGCTAGTCGAAACAAATAAACGAATAAACGAATAAACGAATAAACGAATAAACGAATAAACGAATAAACGAATAAACGAATAAACGAATAAACGAATAAACTATCTTAATCTAACTTCCTGATGCTTAGTGCATCTACTTTATCAAATCTGAAATTTTTAAATGCAGCGGGGATTTCTATGGTCGAAAGTTTTGTTTTGCCAATTATTTCGGATTTTGCACCCATGTCGTGGTCAAAAACGCCAATGCTTAAAAGTGGATATTCCTCGTAACTGTATATTTCTACCACATCCATGTTTTTATAAACCGAGCTACTTTTGCTTACTTTCGATTGCCAGAATAAGGTATTTTCGGGATAAAATACGGCCCAAAAAATATCGGCAGTTCCGCCGTTTTGTTTCAGTGAAAAATCTACGTTTGCATGTCTGTTTATATGTATTTCTTGCAGTTCAATGATGTTTGTATAAATAACGGGAACTTTTATCTTGAAACGCAATTTGGCCCAAAGCCATTTTTCTTTTTTATCAATATATACCATATTCAAACTCGATTTCTTTCTCTCTTCGAATGCCTGAGAATATGGTCGTTGGTATATGTACAGGCTTAATTCGTGCTCTCCTGTTCCTAATTCCTTGAATGCATATTTGGGAATTTTGATTTGCGAAACATAATTTTTTGCCGGCTGTTTTTGACCTAACTCAGTAAAGAAAAAATAGGCACTTTCGGTATATAATTTTCCGAGATTGTATTTTTTTAATTGGGCTGGAGCTTCAAGTATTTTGCCTTGGTAGAAAATTTTATAGTTAAAAAATCCGGCATTGATGATTTTTTGATAGAGAGAGTCTGTTCCTGAAGGAAAATCTTTTGGAATTTCAATTTTTAGTTCAATGAACAATTCTTTATCCTTGTCTTTTATGTTGAGTTTTACAATTTCGTCGCTGAAATAGAGCGATTGTGTTTCTTTCTGATATTGCCATTTCAACAAATAATCCATTCTGCCGGCTTTTGATGCTTCTGTTTTGCTTAGATAAACCGTATTCTGACTAAAATTGTATTCATAGATGGTGTAATATTCTCCTTGCCAAAGCTTTAGCCTGTCGGGCGAAGTTTCTGTAAATAGAAATTCAAATTTGTCGAATTTATCGAGACCAGCGATGCTCGAGTTTTCTCTAAAATGAGCAATTTCTGATTGTTCAGAGGCCGATGATCCCCAGGAATAGCTTCCTTTAAGCAAATTCTGATTGATATATGTTTTTAGTATCTTTTCAATTTCTGAGTTTTTCTCCAGGGTTTTAATTTTTCGGTAATTGTTTATATCAATTAGTTTATTTTCAGTATCGTAAGTTTTAATTTGTAGCACCGTATCTGTCGACGAAACAGAAAAAATCAGGAACATCCTGTTCTCGGATTCGGTGTTTTTTGCAAACTCAAAAATGTAGCCATTATTCACTTGCCTTAAAATGAGCGGTTTTATTGTTTGTGTTTTTTTATTGTTGATGGTTTCAATGGGCAAGGTATCGTTTCTAAGACTTAAATAGTCGATTTTAAAAAGGAGTAGATTTTTGTTTGTTTTTAGGGCTTTTGCTATGCTTTTTTCTTTTTCTAAGTTTTGAATAAAGTTATCTTCCAGCCAAAAACCTTCGGCAATGGAGCGTGTTGTTTGCAGGAAATTGAATTTAGTGTTCTCAACAGTTTGATTTTGATTTTCCTGGCAAGAGCCCAGGCAAATAAATATCAAAAAAAGTCCTGTAAGATTCCTTAAATTTTGCATTTTTTTTAATTGATTTTTGTTTCATCCGAAATTTTGATGGATAAATGTTTTACATTGTGAAACTGTAAGATACGATGATTTTGAGTGGAATCGAAATGTGATAAAAGGCCATCCCAATGTCCCTGATAATCATTTTTACTTAGTGCATCCCAATCCCAAACGTAAATGCCTATTTTTTGATGCTCAAATAAATAGTAGTAATTAAAAATATCCGTTTGATTATATATTTTGGTCTGATTCACCACTTTCGACTGAAAATAGCTTCTGTTTTCGTTATCGCATAGTTGCCAGAAAACATCGGCATAGCCTCTGTTTATTAGGGTAAAATCAGCATTCACGGTTTCAATTAGCTCAATACTATCGAGTTGAACTAGGCGCTGAAATATTGACGGCACATCGAGTTCTATGGAAACTCTGCCTTCGAAAAGTGTCTTTGCTTCGCCTTTTATTTCTTGATAAGTCATAATTTGTCCGTGCTGCTGCTGATAAAAGAGACTATCCTGAAAAATATGCAGAGAAATGGTGTTTTTTCCGCGTGGTAATTGATGAAACGCAATTTTAGGTATTTCGAAGTCCAGAAGAATTTTGTTGTTTTTTAGCTGCATTTTGGGTGTAAGGAATAACATTTTTACTGAATCTGCCAGGAATCTTATTTTTTCTTGCTGAAAAAATAGGGTATCTAATGCAATAATATTTCCTTGATATTCCACTTCGAAAAAAAAATCACAAATGCTTAGTGTATCCTTTGCAGGCGTAATCGGAAGAGAGTACTTTTTTGTAAAATCGAGCTCAAAGCGAAACAAAACAGAATAATCGGAAACAATGGTTCTAAATTGCGCATTTACAGAATCCATCGCCGGTGATTTTTGAATCCATCGTGTTTCTTCCTTACCTGTAAACAATTCGCTACAGGCCGAAAAGTTCAGAAATAGTATAATGGCTATGATCGTATTTCTGAACATAATTTTTATAAGTTATCGTACCAGGATTCTTCGCGTTTAAATTCTAATCCTTCTAAAATAGCTGATTTTAGGTTAATCTGAAAGAAATAACTTTTTCTGATGCCAAACGGAACCCATTTGAACTGCATTTGCCAGCAATGTAAGTCGCGGGTTATATTCAGGCTGGTGGTGGTAGCTTTTTTTCCGGTAAAATCGTAACCGGAGTTAAAACTTAGTTTCCAATTTTCTGTAATTGTAAGGTTTCCGCCGTATCTGATACTGCTTGTAATGGATGGTTCAAATTCTTTTGTCTCAGGATTATATTTGTTTTTGGATATCGATAGTGAATAATCAGCCCGAACATTCCACGGAATACTGAAATCAACATATCCATTATCATAAAAATCTTGTTTATTCTCTATTTCAGGCTCAAATGCAGCGCCTGCATCTTTTTGTCCCTTGCCTGTTTCTTGCTGGCCATCTTCTTTTTTGAATAGTTTATTGGAGTTTAGTGTAATGCCGGTAGATAAACTGGCATTAATGAGTCTGCCTATTTTCTGATGCTCGTTCCAGTAGAACTTATTAATTCTGGTCCCGGTGCTTTCGTTGTAGCTGTATGGATCGAAACTCGAAGCAAAATTAATAGTAAACATATCGAGCAATCTGGTGCTTCCGCTTAGCGAAATATTGGCTAAATTCAAGGAGTCTGCAGCTAAATTATAGGAACTGCTTATGTTTAGTCTGTCGAGCAAAATTACTTTTTTTAATCCGGCTTCTGATGTATCTTTTTTCGATTTTACTTTCATTTCCAGGTTATTGCTAAGCGAGAAATTGATATTTCCCGATTTACCTTTTGGAGCAGTGCCGTAAATTCCGTTATCGAAGTATGAGTATTGCGAGGGAGTTGTATCGGTGGCATTGTCGTAGTAATAATCGTAGTAGCTGTATTTGTCCTGACTAAAATCAGGGCGGTAGCTAAACCCAACACTGGGTGTAACCTTATGCCTGATGGCTTTTACGGGTCCCAGATGTTTGAAATTGAACATACCGTAAAGTGTTGTACTAAACGGCACATTAATGTCCCAGTCGTACACATGGTTAATACCTTTTAGCGTATCTGTAACCAATCGTCCGTTTTCGTAGGTAGAATCTTCTGTATTAAAATAAAGCTTATCGTCCCAATATTTTCTGATGGAGTTTGTATACACTCTTCCCTTGTAATTAAAGCCCGGAGATAAGTCAATATATTTTAGTATTTTAAGCGAAGTAGAAACGGGTATGCTGTGTTGAAATCCATTCCGAAATTTGCTTAGTGTAGAGCTTGTAAATAGCAGGGTATCGAGTGTAGAAACCGTATTGCTGAAAGCTGCACTATAGGAAATACCGATACGCTCGTAAAATTTACCTTTACTGGTTTTATTTACCTTTGCAAAAGGATATTGTTTGGCCATGTTGAAAGTTAGTAATGGTAAACTTAAATCAACCAAACTTGTATTTGTATTTTGCGAACCTTTCATATTGGCAGAGAAAATAAATGGTGTACCAAGGAATCTTTTTGTGTAGTTGATGCTCGAAGATTTCGTGTTTTTAAGAAAATCGCCTATGTTTTGTTCGTTGTATTTATTATATGAACTCGAACTAAAATCTACATTGGCAGTGATTGACCTCGATGGATTTGCTTTGGGATCTTGCTGATGTGTCCAGTTTATTTTAAATTCTTTTTTGGCATTATAATTCTCAAGCCCTTTTTCACCAATCACATTTTTATTTAAACTAAGCTGCATACTTCCGCTAAATCGATAGCGCAGTTTATATTTAGTATTCATGTAAACTGCCCAGCTTCCGTAAGAGTAAATGTCTCCGCTGAGTATTAAATCGGCATAATCGCTAAGTGCAAAATAGTAACCCAGGTTTTTGAGATAAAAACCACGTAGAGATTCCTCTCCATAACCGGGGGTTAAAATTCCGGATGAACGTTTGGGCCTGTTTGGAAAGTAACCAAAGGGCAATGCAATGGGTGTGGGAATATCTTCTATTACAAAGTAAAAAGGTCCTGTAACAATTTTATTTCCATCAACTACTTTGGCTTTAGTCATTTTTATGTAATAATGCGGATGGTCGGGATGCGAACAGGTGGTATACCTGCCGTTAGCAAAATGGTATTCGCCATTATCCTGCATTTTGGCCTGTTCCGCAAAAAGATAGCCATCTTGTTGCTCGGTTCTTACCCCTTTTACCGTTCCTTTTCTGGATTTGTAATCGTAAATTACCTCGTCGGCGATAAAAGTTTCGGCACCCTCAGAATATTCTGGTTTTTGAACGATGGTACCTGTGCTATCGGCAATTCCGCGGGCATAGATGATTTGTTTTTTAAAATCAACTTCAATATAGCCCGATTTTAACTCAAAACTACCCATTTTAAGATAAGCCGTGCCAAAGAGAAATGCCTTTTGACTGTATAGGTCGAAAAACAAAGAATCTTCGGAACCATAATCTACCGGATCTTTTATGCCTTCGTCTTTTTTTGTTTTTAGAGAATCGGCAGTGGCAACCAATAATGTATCCTGCGCACTTAGCGCTGTTGCTGCAAAAATAAGCAGCAAAACCAAATTATATTTAAAAAAGCCGTGAATATGCAATTTATAATACTAATTTTGTGTTAGAACTAAAAAAATATCTGCCAAAACTAACGAAAATTATTATAAGAATGCAATATTTGGTTTTTAAAACTTTCATAAAAGAGATACTGTTTTTGAAATTAATTCTATTATTCTTTGTAAGCTGTTTAATGTCAGTAGATTTATATGCTCAGGCAAAAATAACGAAAGTAGTTATTGATGCCGGTCATGGAGGAAAAGACCCGGGTGCCGTTGGTTTAAAATCCAAGGAAAAAGATATAGTGCTGGCGATTGCCCTTAAATTAGGCAATTATATAGAAACGCTTATGGAAGGAGTAGAAGTAGTTTATACCCGAAAAACCGATGTTTTTGTAGAGCTTAAAGAACGCGCAGAGATTGCAAATAGGAATAATGCCGATTTGATGATTTCTATTCACGTAAATTCCACGAAAAATTCGACAGTATATGGCGCATCTACTTTTGTTATGGGCTTGGGAAAGGCCGACGACAATTTGTATGTTGCCGGACTCGAAAATTCGGCCCTTCGCTTTGAAGAGAATGTTAAAGAGCGTTACAAAGATTTTCAGAATGATACCATGCCTACGCATATTGTGAATTCATTTATTCAGACCAAAAATCTGGAGTATAGTCTGGCTTTTGCCAAATTGATTCAGCATCAGTTTAAAACAAGGGTCGGACGCAAAGATTTAGGCATTATGCAAGACAATTTGGTTGTGCTTTGGTTTACAACCATGCCGAGCGTGCTTATCGAAACCGGCTTTATTTCAAATGCTGCCGAAGAAAAGTATTTGATGTCGGCGCAGGGACAGGATTTTCTTGCATCGGCAATTTTTAGGGCCTTTCGCGATTATAAAGCCAAGTACGATGCCGGAACTCTCGTTTTTAATGCCGGTAAAGTGCAAAATTATAAACCTTTGGATATTGCCTACCATGTTCAAATAAAAAGCAGCCCCAAACCAATAGATTTTAAATCGAAAGAGTTTAAGGGCATTGTGGGTATAAAAGAATTGCAATACGGCGGCAGATATAATTATATTGTGGGCCACGAGTACGAGATGAGTAAAGCTATCAGCAAGCAGAATCAGGTGAGAAAGCTTTTCCCTGATGCATATTTAATTGCAACAAAAAATGGAAAATATATAACTTTGCAGGAAGCAAAACGCCTTATTAACGAAAAATAATTGTGTAAAATGGAACAACGAAATAAATTCATCAAAATAGGAACCTTAGCATTAGTGGCATTTGTTCTGCTATATTGGGGGGTAAGTTTTTTAAAAGGAAATAATATTTTTACCGACGAACAACAATACTATGCCTTTTACGATAAGGTAGACGGCTTGTCTGTATCGAGTGTGGTTACCGTGAATGGTTTTAAGGTAGGACAGGTAAATGATATTCATTTTATTCCGGGCGGTTCCGGTAAATTGATGGTTGGATTCACCATGGGCGGTGATTTTAACGTACCTCTAAAATCGGTGGCCTATATTTATAGCAGCGATATTATGGGAACTAAAGGTATTAAGCTGGTATACAGTGCCGAAAAAAGTTTTCATCAATCGGGCGATACCTTGAGCAGTGCAATCGAAGGCGATTTAAAAGACCAGGTGAGCATGCAAATGTTGCCTCTAAAATACAAAGTTGAAGGTTTATTGCTTTCTATGGATTCGGTTTTGGCCGTAGTGCAAAACATTTTCAACGAGCAAACACGCGAAAATTTGTCGCAAAGTTTTGCAAGTATCGAAAATACCATTCGAAATCTCGAAAGTACTACCTATCAGCTCGATTTTTTTGCTAAAAAAGAAACCGGTACCATAGAAGGTGTTTTGGGAAATGTAGAGGCAATTACGTTTAATTTGAAGCAAAGCAACGATGATATTTCGGCTACACTAAGAAATCTCGAAGCCTTTTCCGATTCTTTGGCAAGCAGTGAGCTTAAAGATGCTATCCAAAATACTAATTTGGCCGTAGCCCAATTAAATACTATGTTGCTGGCCATTAACGAAGGTGATGGAACACTTTCGCAACTTATTAATAACGACACACTATATACTTACATAACAAACGTAACTTTAAATTTGAATCGCTTATTGCGCGATTTACGCGAAAATCCAAAACGATATGTGCACTTTTCGGCTATCGACATGGGCAGAACTGTGCTTGTGGTGGAAAAGGAAAAAGAAGAGCCTAAAGAGAAAGAGAAAGAGAAAAAGAAAAAGAAAAAGAAGGAGAAATAGTTAATCAATATTTTGGTTGGCTAAAAAGTTCATTTTTTTCTTTTATGGTATTTTGAAATCATCCAAAAATATTGATATTTGTTATTGTGAAAGTTGTTTACCAATTTACTCTTTGCACCAAGAATATCTGAATATTTTGCTTTGAATTATTTGCAAATTTTCCTGATTATGAAACTAAAAAATATCGTTCTTTCTGCCGCTTTTTTCGGTTTTTCTTTACTATTTGGGTATTTTTTGGCCCCAAAAGTAAATAATTATATGGGTATTTCATTTAAGGAAAAAAATGTAGCCCAAATACCGGGCATTGGGCAAATACTAATCGATAATTCCGACACCATTGCCGGAAAGCTAATGCAATTTAGGCTGATAGACATGGGCGGCGTTGGTATTTTACCCGATTCTGCAAACTGGGGGAATAGTTATTCGCATAATGTAGAGCGATTTAGCGACGTAATTCTGAGTAAGGAACCTTTTATTGACTCACTTAAGTTTTTAAGGGTTAAAAATCAATGGGAGAATTACATCAATAAAATGCAAAGATTTGATTTTAATGGTATTGTATTTAGCGGCTTTTTAGAATTTGTTTTGTTTGATAAAGTGGGCAATGGCTATGAAATATATCCGGAAGGAAATGTATACAGAGAAAGACATAAGGTGCTAAAAGCCAAATTCGATGAACTTTTTAAATATGCCCGTTATAAAAATCTGAAAGTATATTTATATACTGATATGGTGGCATTTACACCCTTATTAAGAGATTATTTTATTCATAAGTTCGGAAAAATTGACGTAGATAATCCGGCGTTCTGGAAAATTTACCAATCGGGCTTAGAAGAGCTTTTTGAAACGATGAATATTGATGGCTTAATGATACGCATTGGGGAAGCGGGTGCAATTTACAATAAAAAAGATTGGGATTATAGCAGCGAGCTATATGTAAAAACAGACAAATCGGTTGAACTAATGCTAAAAAGTATGCTTCAAACGGCCGAAAAAAGCAATAAACAAATAATTTTCAGAACCTGGTCGGTTGGAATTGGTCAAATTGGCGATATGCATACCAATCCAAAAACTTACGAAAGAGTGCTCTCAAATATTAGTTCTCCCAATTTTATTGTCTCTACTAAATACTGTATGGGTGATTTTGATAGCTATTTACCGCTAAATCCAACATTGTTTAAGGGCAAACATAAAAGAATTACTGAATTACAGGCCCGAAGAGAATTTGAAGCATTTAATGCATTTCCGCTATATGTGGCTCCGCTTTATCAAATGGCCCTGAGAGAATTTGTAAGCAAAAACCCAAATTTTGACGGTGTTTGGTTGTGGACACAGGAAGGTGGACCGCTCAGGGCTGGACCAATGTCAATATACCCGTTTCATGGATTCAACCTAATCACCGATTTAAATGTATATGCTATCTCAAGGCTGATTCAAGATCCTAATCAATACCTTGTTGATATTACAAAAGACTGGATTAGCGAAACTTTTGGCGACGATAGTTTATTACTCGATACATTAAGCTTACTTTTGCTTCAGTCGCATCAAACAGCTGTTAAGGGCTTGTATATTAAGGAATTTGCGCAATGGGAAGTACGTGCACTGGGGCTTGAGCCGCCGCCAATGTTGTGGATTTTTAAATGGGATATTGTTGGGGGTGGCAGTTCTGTTTTGAGTAATATTTATTACATCAGCAGGAATAATCTCGATAGTGCTATTGATGAAGGATATCAGGCTGTTAAAGAAGCCGAAAAATACAAGCAAATGGCCATCTCGGTTAAAACTAAGGTAAATAAAAACCTTGAGCAATATAATCAACTTATAGCATCTATTGATTATCAGATTAATTTATTTAAAACCTTGGCATACTATAGAAATTATTTTTTAAAATATTATCAATGGTTGGATAGCGGAGATAAGGATGCATATAAAGAATGGATATTGGCCTTAGATAACTTTATGATTGCTTATGAGGTACATCAGGATAAATATCAAGGAAATTTGGATTTTCCGGCCTATAATTTTACCGAAGCATTGGCCGGAATTAAAATTGCAGGGCGAAGTAATACAATGATTGGATTATCCAGATTAATTTTTATTTTAATGCTTTTTACCGTGTTCGCCGGATTACCCATTTTGCAAAGAAAATATAGCTTTTACCCATTAAAATCAATTGGAGCAATGTTTTGGACTGCTTTATTTTCTCCCCTAAGTAGTTTCCAAAAAAGAAAGGGCTTTTGTATTCCGGCTCTCGGCATATTTTGGTATTTTTTGCTTATTCTATCCTCTATTTTAGTTTTTACTTCTTTTGCGGCCCCCCAATTTGCATAGCTTATGTTTACATCTCTAAGCATTTACATTGCGGGTTTGTTTTTGCTTAATTATAAACAGTCAGCTGCAAAATCTATCGAATTAGTTTCCGTGTTGGCTCCTATTATTATTATACTGGCCATCGTTATGGCTTTCTCGGCGATTAGAGGTCCTTTCTATTTTTGGCAATTATTTTGGGTAAGTAATTCGTTCAGACTATTTTTTATCAGCCTGTTTGTAGCCTTAATATTTTATGCCTATTGGGTTTTGTATTTTCGACAAAAGCGTTTGTTTGAACTCAATCATTTACAAACAATAGCTCGCGTATTAGTAATTCAAGGCATACAGTTTTTTGCACTTGGTTTTGCCGGGCGATGGATTGGTCTGGAAAAATCTTTGACTGCGCTTAACGACGAATTGCTTGTTTTGCCCGGCGGATTATCACGGATTTTAGGAATTACCACGCATTTAGGAATTCCGAAGCAAATTCCGGATTATTTGCTATTAGCTGCCGCTATTCTTTTGGTTTTTGCTTTATTATTTCAAATTATTCATACAGTGGTGAAAAAGAAATAGCATCGATTTTTTTTGATTTATGAGTTGATTTGAAAATGGATAATATAGTTAAAAATTATACATTTAATACCCGAAAACCTGTAAAACCTGGTTTTTGATTAGCATTGATTTTTATTAAGCAAAATGCTTAATACAGCATGCTTATCTTTTTTACAGTTTCGACGCTTTTAGATTGCAATTATCTAATCCTTAGGTGTTTGGTCGCATCGTTTTATGGGTTTAATAGTTGTTTCGTTGAAGCTCTAAAAATTTTCCACGATGTGGGTTACTTCATTTGTTGAATTTTTTTCTATCGTCGATAGCAGTATGATTTAGTTCGGCAAAGGCCCGAAAAAAATTGGGGCAGATTCAACAGATTTGTGTTTAATGTATTTAGATTCATAATTCGAAATGTTTATGAATAATGCAGCTTAACAATAATTAAGCTTTTTTCTTTGAATTTATTTAATTAGAATGATTCTAAATAAAGAATTTTAATACTTTTGAGCTTTCTTTTCAATCATTATTTTATAAAAATGAATAAAAAAACAACATTATATCCTGTTCAGGAATTAATACAAAAGCGTTATAGTCCAAAGGCTTATGATGATAAAGCCATAACAAGCGAAATTCTGAATTCTATTTTTGAAGCCGCACGCTGGGCTCCATCGTCGCACAACAGGCAACCCTGGAAATTTCTTTACGCCCACAAGTCCGAAACCGGCAAATTTAATCGCATGGTAGATGCGCTCAACGAAAGCAATATTGTTTGGGCAAAAAACGCTGCGGTTTTGGTGCTTGCTATGGCTGAAGATATGGAGAACAATTCTAAAGCTGCTTTCGATTTGGGAACAGCTGTGGCATTTATGAATATGCAGGCATTATCGCACAATATTTATATGCGACACATGGGTGGATTTAATAAGGATGTTATGAAAGACCATTTCGCAATTCCCAATGAATTAACACCTTTTGTAGTTTTGGCTTTTGGTTATAAAGGCAATGCCGATATGCTTAACGAAGAGTTAAAAAGCAGGGAGCTGGCTCCACAAAGCAGAAAAGATTTCGATCAATTATTTTTCTAAAAAAAATCTAAACACATGGAAAAAAAATTACCAAAAATTGCATCAACTCGCCCATTTAAAGGCGAACTAGAGCCTGGAATATATTTTTATTGTGCCTGTGGCGAAAGTAAAACTCAGCCCTTTTGCGATGGCTCGCATCATGGAACAGAATTTACACCCATCGAATTCGAAATTAAAGAAAAAGAAGAAGTGCATTTATGCAATTGCAAACGAACAAGATCTCAACCTTTTTGTGATGGAATGCATAAACGACTGTAATTAATTTTTCGAATTATCGTTACTCTTTTGCAAGTTTGTACGATATTTGCTTAGGATTTTATCATGATAATTCGAAATATTAAAAAAGTAATTGTTGCTGTTATAGCTATACTCTTGATAATGAATGAGTCAAGGGCGCAGGTGAATTTGCAGGACACCGCAAGCCTGATTATTAAACCACCCATAGTATATTGGGGATTTACGAGTGTTACCTTTAGACTGAACACAAAAACCCGGGATATCATGTACTTTGTAAAGCCCACAAGTACCCGGATTTATTTTGGTGACGAAATAGCGTTTGTTAGGAATTTGTGGGACGAAGGCCGAAATAAAAGACTTACTTTAGGTCCATACTGGGACGAACAGCAAGCTAATCTGGCCATGAATATATATCAGATGTACAGCCGCATATCTCCTCTCAAAATTGCTTACGACCCCGACAGGGTGGTGTACTGGTTTTATATTAATCTGGAAGAAAAACGTGCCGGATTTAGATGGAAAACCACCGAAGCCGGAATTTCCAGCGGAAATATAGACGAATTTCGGCTAAATCTGAAAAATGGAACTGAGGTAGGCTTGCTTGCTATAGGGCCATTTTTTCATTACGTAGAAGTGCAATCTGCTTTCGAAATTTTTAGTAAATAATCTGCCATTTTATAAAACTTTATCTATATTTGAGAATTATTGCCCTTAAGTATGAAACCAACAAAATGGCAGATTTTGTATTTTCTTGTTTTTATATGCTTTTATGGTGAGTTAAAGGCTCAACAACAAGATATTAAATTTCATTTTAACCATATCTCTTCAGAGCAAGGATTATCTAATAGCTCTGTGTATACTATTCTTCAGGATAACCAAGGTTATTTATGGTTTGGAACCGCCGATGGCCTAAATAAATACGATGGAAACAGATTTACTGTTTTTAAACATCAACCTTTTAATGCAAACAGTCTTTCTAATAATTGGATAACTGCTTTGGCGGTTGATAAGTATTATAATCTGTGGATTGGTACGTATGGCGGAGGTCTCGACATGCTGAACACGCGAACCATGCAATTCGAAAATTTTAGTGTGGAGTCGGAGAGGGTACTTCATATTAATCATAATCTGATTAGAACATTATATTACGATAAAAATGATATTCTTTGGATTGGCACTGACGCAGGATTAAATGCTTATGATGCGCAGAACAAAAGGCTAATGTCTATTGGCATTGATAGCTCGGAGATTGGCAAAATAGTTAGAAATGAATCCGTTAATGCTATAATCTTACGCGATTCTTTGCTCTACCTTGGTATGTGGGGCGATGGACTTATTCGTTTGAATTTGAATAATAAGCAGTTAACTCGTGTTTTTTTTCATAAGCACGATAAAGACAGGAATAATTTTAATCAGATAAAATCTATTGTTCCGGCAGGTCCAAACTCACTGTTTATTGCCACACGTGGTGGTGGCGTTTTTGAACTAAGCGAAACCGACCTTTCTGTTGTGCGCCAATTTACTTCCGAAAATTCCACTTTAAGCCATAATATGATTTATTCAATGGTGGATTATGGTGATGATTTACTTTGGATTGGTACTTTTTACAATGGTCTTAACCTGCTAAACAAAAAAACAAACAACATAACAAACTTTTTTGCATCAAAATTTGAAAAAAACAGTGTATCGGGTAATTGGATTCCCGGCTTATTTATAGACCGAACAAATGTGCTTTGGGTAGGAACCGACAAGGGGGTGAGCTATTTGCCTTTGCAAGGTGCCGGATTTAGACATTACAGTATAAACAGTTCTAACCTGAATCTCGAATTTGAAGCCAATATAAACGCACTTTTCGAAGACCAGAACGGCGACATTTGGGTGGGAACCTGGGGGCATGGTTTAATAAAGTACGATATTAAATCCAAAACTTACCAACAGTTTATGCCCAAAATGAATCAAAATTCTATTCAGTCGGAAAGGGTTTGGGCTGTTCTTCAGGACAAGAACGGAATGCTCTGGATTGGCACTGCCGCATCGCTCGATTTATTTGATCCAATTAAAAATCAATTTTATCATTATAGTTGTTATGTGGACGAAAATGGTTACGGAAAAATTCCGGCAAACAATATCTCTTCACTTTGTTTTATGGGCGATACAAGCCTTTTAGTGGGCACTTGGGGCGGAGGACTTTCGGCAATTGATATTCGTACAAGAAAGGTTATCGGATTTGATAATTCTATGATTAAAGGTAGCCGAATAAAGAGTTTGTATGTGGATAAGGATAAAAAATTGTGGATTGGCTCTTCTTCCGAAGGAATTAGTATTTATAATACCACAGAAAATAGCTGGCAATATCTGGTAAACGAAGCAGAAAATAAAAAATCATTATCGGCTAACGATATTGAAGGTTTTGCCGAAGACGAAACATCAATTTGGGTGGCTACAAACAATAGCGGATTGAACAAAATTAATAAGCGCTCTTTGAATATCGACCATTATTTTTTGGAAGACGGACTTGCCAGTAATAGTTTGCGAAGGATTGTGGTTGACAAAACCGGCAATTTGTGGATTAGCAGTCAGAATGGTATTTCGAGGCTAAATCCGCAAACCGAAGAGATTCGAAACTTTGACCAAACCGACGGATTGCAAGGGAATGAATTTACAAGAGGATATCTTATGCTAAAAAATGGCGAGATAGCTTTTGGCGGTAACAACGGATTTAATGTTTTTGAACCTAATTCGTTGATTATTAATAAAACACTGCCAAAAATTGTCATCTCCAGATTTTATAAATTTAACCAGGAACTTAATTTGTATAATGAGTTGGATGCCGCTGGCCAATTGGTTTTGCGTACATCCGACAATATGGTTTCTTTTGAATTTAGGGCGCTGGATTTTAACGCTCCCCAAAAAAACCAGTATTTGTATAAGCTCGAAGGGTTCGACAAAAATTGGCGAAAACCCCTCAGCGAACCTATTGCTACTTATACCAATTTGCCTGCCGGAAAATATATCTTTCGGGTAATTGCCAGCAACAACCATGGGTTTTGGAATACCGACGGTATTAGCCTGAAAGTACGTGTGTATCCACCAATTTACTTAACATGGCAATTTTTTGTTGCTTTGTTTTTGGTCGGAATTGTTCTTTCTGTGGCTTTTTTAAAGAAACGAGAACTATATTTAAGAATGGCGGCGGCCAGATTAGAAAGGCTTATTAACGAAAAAACGGAAGAAATTCGTTTAAAAAATGAGATTCTCGAAGATCAGAATGCCGAAATTGTGCAGCAAAGAGATGAGATAGAGCTGCAAAAGCAAGAAGCTCTGGCACAGCGCGATGATATTCAGAAACACCGCGATTTAGTTCAGGAACAAAAAGAACAGCTTACGGACAGTATTTTGTATGCGCAAACTATACAGATGGCTATGATGCCCGATCAGAGAGCCTTGAATGCTTTTTTGCAGAAATCGTTTTTGTTGTTTTTGCCCAAAGACATTGTTAGTGGCGACTTTGTTTGGCTTAAAGAGTTAAATAACCTGAAATATATTGCCGTGGCCGATTGTACCGGACATGGTGTGCCGGGCGGTTTTATGAGTATGTTTGGTATTTCAATACTTAACGAGCTGGTTTTGCACGAAAATATGCGTTCGGCCTCCGAGATTCTGGAGAGTTTGCGTACCCGTTTAATTCAAACTGCCGCCTATAAAAAAGATAAATACTCTAATCACGACGGAATTGACATTGCCATGTGTATTTATGATGAGAAAAATGCAATGATTCGCTTTTCCGGTGCCCATATTCCATTATACCTTATCCGAAAAAATGAGATTCACGAATTTGCCGCCGATAAAATGTCTGTTGGCCCTTATGTTAAGTATCAGGCATTTACCGAACAAAGTTTTCCTGTGGTAAAGGGCGATAAAGTATATCTTTTTACCGACGGATACTCCGACCAATTTGGTGGAAATCATGACCGAAAGTTTATGAAAAGCAATTTGAAACAGCTTATTCTCGATATGCACCAATCGGATATGCTGGAGCAGGAGGTAATTTTTGCCAACCGCATGAAAACCTGGCGCGGCATTTTAGAGCAAGTTGATGATATTACCGGATTGGGTTTTATGATTGTTTAGCAGCGTGTTTACTTATTTGTTTTTTGTAGTTTACTCCTTTGGCTTTCAAGTTTTTCGATAAGCTCTTTTATTTCGGCTTCGCCGTTCCATTCGCTCAACACCTTTTTTTCACTGTCGAGCAGAAACAAAATGGGGGTGCTCGTAACGTAATATTTTGAGTGATAGTTATTCTTGTCGAGTGGGTCGTAAATATTGGTCCATAAATTTCTTACATCCTGTTCTACTAAAAATTTCTCCCAGTCGTTTTTATCTTCTTTGGTAAATACCGCCCAAATGGCCACATCTAAATTATCGGTTTGATCGTAGAATTTTTTTAAATCCTTTATCGCAGTGGTGCAATGTCCGCAACCGGTTTTCCAAAAAAGTAATAAGGTGAGTTTTTCTGTAATGTCGTATAAATGAGCACTATCTCCATCAATGGTAAGCATCGATAAATTCGGAGCAATTTTTCCTATATCGGCCGATGTCCATTCGTCGGCGGTTTTTTTGATAATATCTTTTGCCTCGTAAGGAAGCCAATTAACCTTGGGGCTTAGAGCATATTGGTAGGCCAAATGATAAAACACCTTGTTTAGCCCTGTTTTTTGATATTTATAGAAAAAATCGAGCAAATAATTGAAACTGTATTTGAAAATTTCGTCGCTGGCTTGCGCTTTGTTTAGAAAACTATCTATCTCGGCCGTAATAATATGTGGTGGTTTCACATTGTTTACGTTGCGCACTAAAAGCGACTGTAAACTGCGGTAAATAACAGGGGTATAGAGCAAGCGGGCATCATTAAAATTGATATTCCCGAAGTTCTGTCCGGCTGGCTGATTAAAGGCTCTGAGCAGGCTGCTTAAAAAATTATCGGCATTTTTTTGGGCTACCACTTGCCACATTTCTTCAGCTCTTTTTGCACTTTCGTCGAGCTTATTTTGGTAGAATTGTGTGCTATCGGCCGATAGCGATTTGTTTTTTAGTTTTTCGAGGTATTCTTGTTGCAATACAATTTCGTTTCCTACACTTAATTGGTAATTGATAAAGTTGGTGTTTACATTCGAATTTTTAAATTCCACAGTCTGTATCGGAAATTCATAGCTCAGTTTTAAGGAAAACTTTTGATTTTCGGGCATGATAAAATCCATGCTTTTTTGCGAAAAAATAAAGCTATAAAGGCCTTGCGGCAGCGCTTTACTATTTTTAAAAACGGCCTTTCCTTTAGCATCTATTTTGGCACTATCGGCAATAAACTGATTTTCGGCAAAATAATATACCATTAGTATGGTGCTGTCTTTTATATCTTTAAATTCCAGTTTTATCTCATAACCCTGTGCAAAAATACCCAGCTTCATTAATATCAGCGTTAATAAGGCAACTATTTTCATCGACATTTTTTTCATTGTAAAAATTTTGCTTCTAAAGATTTTGTGTGAAGCAAATATAACAAAAACTTATGGCCGTTTTAGTAAAAAAAAGTTAAACATATTTCATTATGATATAATGGGCTGAAAAACTAGATTTTGGCGTGTATTTTACATTCAAAGTACTATTTCTTTTGCTAAATTGCTTTACTCATTTTGGCTAAATGTTTAAGTAATTGTGTGCAGATGTTCATTTTGGTTTTATCTCATGTATACATGGGTAATTGAATTTATGAAAGCGTTTTTTCAATAAAAAAGGAAACAAAAGTTTTTTTTCATAGTTTGTTGGTTTTAGGTAAAGCTTAGAAAGGGCACTTTGGATCCCTTTTTTTGTTTTTCTTGCGAAAGAAACTTTTTCTCGAAAATATTTCGGAAAAAAATATGGTTACTTATTGGAGATAGTTGGAAAAATGTACTTTTCTTGAAAAAATCTTCTGTTTTTATCAAAAAAATGAAACATCTTTTTTTTAGTAGCGTATACGAGAGTATAGGTTAAGAAATAAATTTTTTTTCATAGTTTGTTGGTTTTAGGTAAAGGTTAAAAGGGCTCGACGGAGCCTTTTTTTTATGCTTTGTTCTAGTAATAAATCAGTTTTTTACGCTTGAGATGTGGCGTTAATTCTTTTCTTCATTTTTCGTCATGTTCAATAACTTTGTGAATTGACAAATCGGTGCTTTCCGAAAGCTTAAGCCATTCTTCGGCATCGTCGAAATAACCAAGAATTTAGAATAAGGACTTCTATAAAGAAATTAGTTCGTTTTTTTAAATAGAATTTCGTAAAAAAAAGTTTTGAGATGGAAATTTTTCTAAAATTGAAAAGTATTTATATTTGTTGTTAAGTATATATCCGTGCAAATGATAAGTTCCCTTGCTAAAAAATATAGGTATAATACTTAATGTTTAATAATCAGTAAACTATGAAAAAATCTATCGTATTATTAATTGTACTTTTTTGTGCAGCCTATCCTGTATTTTCGCAGCAATTCGAGATTAAAGAATACTTCAAACCCGACAGTAACGGGCTAATAAACGGCGCATACTTACTGAAATGTAACGATACCTTGCTTACAAAAGGCTACTTTCAGGATGGCAAGAAATTCGGCAGGTGGACATTCTATAATTACCGTGGTGAAAAAACTATCGATGGTTTTTTTCTCAACGATTCACTGCACGGGCAATGGACCTATTATAAAAATAATAAAAAAATGAGCCTGATAAATTATAATCAGGGTACACTGCACGGAAAAGTTGCATCATACTATCCAAATGGTAATTTGCGAATTTCGAGTACATATAATAACGGTATGATTGATGATACCTTAAGCGCTTACGACGAAAATGGGGTAAAGAAAATTGAAGTTGTTTTCGATCATAATAGACCTGTTTCTATATTGAAAAGTGAAATAAGCAACAACATTTATTTTGGCTTTGCCGGTGATTTAATAAATGGAAATGGAAAGTATGTTTTTCTGGCACAATACATGGGTGCAATGATAAAGCTAGAAGAAAGGAATTATGTAAGTGGAAAACTACACGGAAAATATGAATCCAAAGAATATAATGTAAGAAGTGTAGCAGGATATATAGAAAGTGATTTACTAACAGGAACTTGGACGTTTCTTGATGAAAATGGAACTTTAGTAGAAGAAAAGGAATATCAAATGTCTGATAGTATCCCTTTTTCATTTATATCAGAATATGAACAAACGGCTAATAAGCAAATTTTATTGAACAAACCATTATATTTTGCAGAGGAATATCCTAAATTTTTAGGCGACAGTATTTTTAGAAAATCAAGGAGCTATTATCCGGTAGAAAACATTCGGAAAATATCACCAAATGAAACCATGCTCAGACAATATTTAAAAACTCAAATGGCACATTTTGATATACCTACAAAAGGCACTTTCAGAATCAGGTTTATTATTGGTAAATTAGGCGAAATTAACTCTGTGCAAATAATACAAAATAATCTTAGTGAGGAAATTGAATCTGAAATCATTTCTATTATTTCAAATCTCCCATTTTTTGAACCTGCATACGAAAACGGATTTCCTGTTAATTTTATCCATTTTGAAAATTTTAGTTATTGAAAATGATTCTTTTATGTATACTTTGAAATAAGAATATTAATATGTCGCCTTTTTATAGAAATTTAAAAGTCTAGAAATTGGCGACATTGTTTGTTCCAAATCTTTTATGCTGAAAATTCATCGGTGAAAAAAATGAAAAAAATGGCAATTTTAAAGCCTTAAAAAAAACAGCGTAAAAATTTAAGATAGCGCTTTGCCATCTCATCCATTTCAATTTTTTAACTAATTTCAAGGCCTGAATTTTCAATATTCTTTGTAGA
>DYOH01000087.1 GCA_020720625.1 Acetofilamentum sp.
TACAGCATTTAATAAAAATCAACGCTGGCAGGGTTTTTAGACTAGACTCATCTATAGAAATAAATGTTTTTTTAAATTTAGTCTGACAATAGTGATTTTAAATTATATAGAAAATTCTTTAATCGCTAGTGAAGCTGCCCCTAAAACTGCAACATTTTGATCCATTAATCCGGAAGGGAGTATTTTGATTTTATTGCGGTAAATAGGTAGTAGACTTTGTTCAAAATGACGGATGGTTGGTTCAAAAATATATTTTCCGGCTTTGGCAAGGCCGCCAAAAAGAAAAATAGCTTCCGGGCTTGTATGGGCAACAGCGTCGGCCAACTTTTCGCCAAGAATTTGTCCTGTGTATTCAAAGGATAATATAGCCACTTTGTCGCCAGCTTGAGCTGCTTCTGTAATGTTTTTAGCCGTAAGTCCGTCGAAGGGAATGGCTCTCAGAACGCTTTCTTCAAGCCTGTCTGCCAGTATTTTATAAACTGTTCGTTTAATTCCGGTGGCCGATACGTATGTTTCCAGACAACCTCTTCGTCCGCATCCGCAATACCTTCCTTGCGAATTTACAATCGTATGGCCAAGTTCTCCAGCAAAGCCATCGTGCCCGTAGATAAGCTCTCCATTGGCAACAAGTCCGCTTCCTAATCCTGTTCCTAGGGTTATCATAATAAAATTTTTCATACCCTTTGCATTCCCAAAAAGCATTTCACCAATAGCTGCAGCATTTGCGTCGTTAGTTAATACAACTGGGAGCTGCATAAGGTCTGAAAATTTGCGGCTAAATTCTAACTTGCCTTTCCATTCCAAATTTGGAGCATCTTCTATAGTTCCTTTATAATAATTCCCGTTTGGTGCACCTGCTCCAATGGCAATTATTTGGTATTCATCAAGGTAGGGTTCGAATTTTTCTGTAATTAGGGTTTTTATTTGTAACAAAAAATCGTCAAAACTTTTGTGCCCTTTAGTACTAATGCGGTGTTCCGACAAAAAATTCCCGTTTGAGGTTATGAATCCAACAATTGTATTGGTTCCGCCTATATCAATGCCAATGTATAAGTTTTTCATTATAATAAATTTAAAAAATAGAATTAGATGCATACGTTGTAAAAAGCTCTAAAGCTTTAGTGCCAATATACGAATTTCCTGCCTGATTTAGTTCAGGCGACCAAACACTAATAACCAATT
Source organism: Acetofilamentum sp. (assembly GCA_020720625.1). Lineage (GTDB taxonomy): Bacteria > Bacteroidota > Bacteroidia > Bacteroidales > DYOH01 > DYOH01. The sequence goes on from DYOH01000087.1 coordinate 1,183, forward strand.
TATTTGGGATAATGGCCACAATGCCCCCTCCAACTCCGCTTTTGGCCGGAAGTCCAACTCTATAGGCAAAATCGCCAACTGCATCGTAAAGACCACAAGTGAGCATAAGAGCATTTATTCTTTTTGCTTGTCTGTAATTAATAATTTCTTGGTTTGAAAGTGATTTTCCGCCGTTGGCAAGGTATATCAAACTTCTGCTTAGATCTTTTACCGTCATTTGAATACTGCATTGATGAAAATAAACGTCGAGTACATCGTTTGTATCGTTCTTTAAGTTTCCAAAACTTTTCATCAGATTTGCCATAGCTCTGTTACGATGTCCGAACTCTCTCTCGGAGTCGGCCACTTCTTCGTCGAAGCTTATGGTTTGGTTTGGACTTAGGCCTCTGACAAATTGCAGAACTTTGTTTTTTGTTTTACCTAATCCGTCGAAAATAATGTCGGAAATAACGATTGCTCCTGCATTAATAAATGGATTTCGTGGTATTCCGTTCTCGTATTCAAGTTGCACTAGTGAGTTAAATCGGTTTCCTGATGGTTCTTTGCCCACCCTTTGCCAAATATCGTCGTTTAGCTGTTTTAGAGCCAAGGTAAAAGTGTATACTTTTGAAATGCTTTGTATAGAAAACAGGGTATCAACGTTGCCCACGCTATATTCTTCGCCAAGGGTGGTGGTAATATGTATAGCAAATTGATTCGGGTTAATATTGGCCAGCGCAGGAATGTAATCGGCAAGTTTTCCTTTTCCAAAATCATTCTGAATATCTTGCTCAATTTGTTTGAGAATTTCCGGATAATTTAATTTGTCTTTGAGCATTTGCCAAAATTTTACCTGGTATACAAAATTTAATTATTTAATTATTAGTTATTTGCTTTAAATGACGAAAATATATTTTTGTTAAAAAAATGAAAAAATTATCTTTGCCATCCAAAAGGTAAAAGTAAAATAAAAGGCGCTTTAAAGCAATAAATTTCGCTTTTTCCAAGAAAGATTTAAAAACAAATAGAACAGAAGTAATTCATTAATTTACAAATCATTTTAAGATGAAGAATTTATCGTTAGTACTAAACATTGTTTTGGTTTTGGCTGTAGGATATTTGTTTATAGCCCATTTTAGCGGAAAAAAAGGAGATGAGAGTGGTTCAGGGCAAATTAGTCAGGGTGTACCGGGGGAGATGCATGTAGCGTATATTCAAATTGACTCTCTACTGGTAAGCTACAATCTATACAACGAATTGCGCGAACAGTTTAACGACAATCAGCAGCGCATGGGAGCCGAGCTTGATCAGAAATCGATTAAGTTGCAAAGAGATGCTGCCGATTTGCAACAAAAAATGGAGAATCGTCTTATTACCCAGCGCCAGGCAGAGGCTAAACAAAAGGAATTGATGGATGCTCAGCAGAACTTACTTTTACTGCGCGATCAACTTACACAGAAATTGGCTATGAGTGAGCAAATTATGAATAAACAAGTTTATGATAGTGTATATTCCTATCTGAATGATTTGAATGCTCAAAGAAAATACAATATTATTTTCAGCACCACTCAGGGCGGAAGTATTTTAATGGCCGATAGCCTGATGGACATTACTGCAGAGGTAATAAAGGGTTTGAACGAGCGCTATAATGGAAAATAATTTGGATTAGATGTTTTATGCAGAAAAAAGCCTTGGCAAATTTCTTGCTAAGGTTTTTTTTTGGTACTACGAAATATTGTTTAATTCATCTTCCGAAATAAGTCGGTTAAGTATGGCATAAACAGTAAGTCCGGCAACAGATTTAATATTTAATTTTCTGATGATGTTTTTTCGGTGCGAGATAACGGTATGGGTGCTAATAAAAAGCATATCGGCCATTTCTTTATTACTTTTTCCTTTGGCAACTAGTTTTAGCACATCTATTTCCCGATCCGACAAATCAGATGTTTCTTCAATTTGATTGGATTTTAGTTCTTCTATTAAATCGTTTAATTCTTTAATAATTTGCGATTTAGCTGAATCTATGTCGATACATAAATCGAAAAATTTTTCGTTATCTAATTTTTTGTTGGGCCCTTTGATTAAAACGAGCTTGACATTCTCTTTTGCTGCTTTAAGTATTTGGTATATATCGGGTTGCTGTTTTAATAGTTTATGATTAAAAATGATTACGGAAGGTCGTATTTGTTCAATGATATTTTCGAGCGAGCTCGAATAGTCGGCCGCTTCAATCAGTTCAGCATTAGATAAATCGTGTAAAATAGTTTTTATTCCTTGTCTGATGATAAAACTTTTTTCAACAACCAGAAACCGAATGTTTGTCATAGATTGTTTATTGTTTTAAGTTGTTTCTCAATCCATTTTACTTTTGGGATCAGCACTTTTTCTTCGATGCGCGCGTGATTATTTAAGTCTTTTTCTAACCTGAAAATTTCGAAAAGTACCATTTGTTCGACATCCAAATTAGATGCCGGCGGTAAATATTTTATCATGATGTTTTTCAAATCGAGCAATTTTTCTTCTATATCATCATGTTGTTCTTCATACGAATTCATTAAAAATTTGCTTATTTCTTCTTCTTTGAGTTGTATTTTTTTTTGCAGAAATTCTTCCATTCTTAAAGCGTATGGGTATATTTCTTTTTCTTCAAAGGCCAGATGTTCAATTACTTCGTTTTTGTATTCGCGAAAGAAGTTTTTTATTAAGGATTTGTTTTTTTGTGCCTCGGGCGATTTCCATTCCAGCGATTCTATTAGTTTTTCGATATACGGAATTTTTCTGTCGCGGTAATCTCTGTGCGATTTTAGTAGAAAATCTATAATTGTTTTTACTGAGAATTCCTGTAAATGTGTTTGTGGAAAATAGTCTTCATCAATAAACACATTAATGATTTCAGTAAAAAAATCTGCATCGATTTGGTATTGACGGCAGATTTCTTCTACATTTTTATCTCCAAAACCAAATGGAATTCCAAAACGCAGAATTACTGGCATGCAATTGTAGCGGGCCAGAATTACATCGCTAAGCTTGGTATATTTATTTATGAGCATTTTTTTTTGTGATAAAAATACACTTTATTTTGTATGAAATCAATCACTATTTTTTGTTATTTTGCTATCAATCGAATATTGAATTTATGTTTGAGAATTCTGCACTAATTAATCAATTATCGGCACATTTACGTAAATATGTGCCATTTTCGGAAGTTGAGCTTTACGAAGTATTTCACCTGATGGAAATTCGAGAATTTAAGAAAGGTGATGTTTTTATTCACGAATCGCAAATAGCTAATGAGATAGCATTTTCATTGGAAGGATATTTCCGAGCTTATATTTTGCATAATGGTTTGGAAATAACCCGCGATATTACCCCTGTTCATTCTTTTTTTACAGCACTACCCAGTTTTGTTCATAATGCACCATCATTCGAAGTTTTCGAAGCCATTAGTGCGGCCAAAGCTGTGGTTATTAGTAAAGCTAGTTTAATGGGACTTTACGAAAAATATCCGCATTGGGAGCGTTTCGGTAGATTGATAATTGAAGAAATGTTTATAAATGTGCAGTATCGATTGTATTTGTTTATTACCCAAACGGCAGAGCAGCGTTACCTTGATTTCATAAAAAAATATCCGGACATGATTCTACAGGTGCCACTGCAATATATAGCCGATTTTTTAGGTATAACGCAACAGAGCCTTAGTAGGTTAAGAAAAAATATTCGGTAAATACTTGTGTTTAGTAGTTTTTTGGGAGTCTGATAATCATGTTTGTTCCTTTTCCGGGCTCACTGTGGGCAAAAATTTTGCCTTTGTGGAACTCAACTACTTGTTTGGCATAGTATAAACCTAGTCCGCTACCTTGAATATCGTGGATATCGCCGGTAGATACCCTGTAAAATTTATCGAAAATATGAGGTAGGTTTTTTTTCTCAATACCAATACCGTTGTCAGTTATTTGAATTATTAAATCGTTGTTTTCCTGATAACTTTTAATTTCTATATGAATGCTATTTTTGTTGTATTTGCAAGAATTGTCGAGCAGATTGAGAAATACGTTTCTTAAATGAGATTCGTCGGCTACAATAGAATCGTTGGCTACATGAAATTGCAAATTTATGTTGGGTTTGTTATTTTCAAAAGTAGAAATAATGTATTCTGATGATTCCTGTAAAAGTTTATTGATTTGGGTTTCGGCTAAGTCGAGTTTAACAGTTTTATTATCGAAACTGGCAACTTGGAGTGTTTTGTCTACAAGCAATTTTAGTCGTGCAATTTCTGCTTGCATAATTCCGGCATATTTTTGGATTTTTTCGGGTTGCGTATTCGATTTGCTCCTGCCAAGCACTTCAGAAATCAGCGAAATTGTGGCTACCGGAGTTTTAAATTCGTGCGTAAGCATATTGATAAAGTCGGTTTTCATTTCGCTTTGTTTGCGTTGTTTTATAAATAAATATAGAAAACCGCCTACGCTAAAGGCGATAATAATTAGAAAAAGGCTCGAAAACCATAGCCATTGGTTGGTATCGAGTTGTACTATTTTACTTTTGGGTTTAAAAAAGAGGGTAAATTTTTTGTGATTGTTCCCTAAGCTAATTTCGTATTTTTTGTAAGTAAATTGTTTTTCTCTATAGTCTATAAACACTTTAGAATTGTTGCTTTGAATAAAGTGGGGAGTATCGGTGTCAAAAATAAAAAAAGTTTGAAAAATGTGTTCTTTTAGTTCGAACTCGTTTTCGGGCATTTCCTGATTGATTAATTCTTTTTCAAGCACTTTTAAGGCAAGATTTAATCTTTTCTGATAGTTTTCCTCTGCAATTTCTGCTGCTTTTAAAAACCAAACCAACTGCAATATGCTTATGCCGGTAAATATTAACCCGCTAAGTATGCTAGCCCAAATAATTCGTCGGTTATGTTTTATCTTACATTTCATTTTAAGCATTTCAAAAAGCAAAAATACAGGCAAACTTGCTTTTATTTTTTTCCTTAACTCTTTTTTAACAGGCACTTAGCGTAATTGGTTAATTCATTGCACATATTTTTTAAAGAATTATGCAACGAATTGCGAAATAACAATTTATTAATTTTTGTCTGTTTTTCCGTATTCTATTGTTAATTGCTTCTACTGATTGATAATCTGCTCTTTATTACTCTCAATTATCCATGTTTCTTGTGGATATAAATTATGAAGCAAAATGATTCTGATTTTCTCATCCAACTTTGTTTCTTCATCAATCTGCAAGCTTATTTGTCTCAAAACCGATTTAGCATCAGAAATTCTTTGCGTGGCCTTTCTGTAATTTAGATAAACCGGCTCGAAACTATTTTCGTTTACGATTAAAACGGCATAAAAATTCTGTTTGCTTTTTATTAAGCTATCTTGTTTTATGTTCAGGTCTATAATGATATTACCGGGCTGTTTTTGATTTGGATAGTAGTGTAATTTAAGTACTTGAGTGCCATTCGATTTTTTATTAGTAAGCCAAAGTGAGTCTGATGCTCTGGTAATGAAACTGCCGGCAACATTCATTTCTTGATAAATATTGTTTGCTAATCCGGCTAAAACCAAATATTTACCAAAAGTAGGAATGCCGAGTATATCGGTATTTGCATAAAGTGTGGCATTTTTGCTGCGAAAATTGTTTTTGAAACTGCCGCTGATAATTAGTTTATTAAATGGAATTGGAATACCTGTGATGGGTAATTCCATGGCATTTGTTTCAAAGAAATATTGGTTTTCTTTTAATTTTCCTTTCATCGGAAAAAGAAAATCGGTTTGCTCATCGATAACAGTGTAACCGTTGATGTCTTTTTTTATGCCTGCTGTCCAAGCGATAAATTCTCCATTTTCTTTTGTGCTAATAATGCCTATTCCCCAATCCATATAATCGAAACCTATTTGATTTAAACTTGGTAGCATGGGCGGAATGGGGGCTGTAATACGCGTGAGTTCAAAAGCTGATATTTCATCTTTTGGAGTTGCAAAGGCAAATTTTTCGCCTTTTTCTACTTCAAATTTCAGGTTTTGATCAAAACTTCCAGACTTATCTCCACCAATTTGCAGATTTCCTATATTCCAGCCGCCGGTGTAATAATTTCCTTTTAGATTAATACTATATTTTCCTTGATTTACAAAGGTATGTGGAATAATATGGATATAATGTCCATCGGCCGATTTTTCTATATCAAAATTAAAATGGGGGGTTATCTCAATTTGGGGTTCATCCTTTTTGCAAAAAAATGGCTTATTACAAATGCAGGCATCAATATATTGTTTGTTTTTTATTACATTTATTTTTAGCGTAATCACAGGCATTTGCGAAAATACCGGCGATGCTTGTTCCAGGAGTGTTCCTCCGCCGCTTACAAATTGCCAAAAGACGGTATCTTTATGGGGCTGATTATTTGCTTGATTTTGAATTAATGGGTAATCATAAGGTACAAATATTACCTGACCATGCTCTCCGGCAGTATAAATACCGTTTTTACCAAGTGCCACCGATGCGTTCAAATCGTTTCTGTCTACCAATTCTTCCGAAAAATCTGTGCAATTGTACTCCCATCTTAAACTACCGTTGTGGGTATTAAGCGCATACAATTTTCCGTTGCCGGCGCCAAAATATGCTACGTGAAGGCTATCGTTTTCAGGATTTAATCCAATTGCAGCCGACGAGCGAATGGCATCATTCACATAATATTTCCAAAGTAATTCGCCATTTGTGGAAAGTGCGTAGAAAAATCCGTCGGTTGAGCCAAATAATATGCGTGTTGTTTGGCCATTTTCGTCTTCGTCTAAGGCTACCGACGCATATATATGGTCGTTGGTTTTGAATTTCCATTTTAATTCGCCTGTAAATGAATTTATTGCATACATATAACTATCGAAAGAGCCAATGATAACTGTTCCGTCGGAGGTAATGGCTGCCGAGGCTGCTATAAATCCCAAGGTTCTTTTGCGCCAGATTTCTTTGCCGCCGGGAGAAACCGCCCTTACGTAATTATCGTTGGAGCCCCAGTAAATATGTGCGTCATCGCCAATAGCTGCTGCCGACCAATTGTTAGATGTTGTAGTATATGTCCAGTCTAAATTTCCGTTTGAATTTAGTTTATAATAATTGAAATTGGTGTTGCCCGCCAATATTTCGCCTTGAAATCCAATTGCAATGTTTCCTTCGAACCAATTGTTATAGTGTGTATTAGCGGCATTATGTGCGGAGAATCTCCAAATAATTCTTTCCTCGTTTTGCAAAGAATCCTGCACGCGAAGTTTATAAATATAGCCATCTCCGGAAGGTAAAAGTACTTCGGTATTCTTCGATTCTTCGTTTTCTAAAATTCCGGCTCCTGAATCAATAATTTCGCCCGTTTTAAATTTCCATTTTATTTGTCCATTGGCATCTATGCAATAAAAAAAATGGTCGGCAGAACCAACATATATGTTTTCGTCTTTATCGATTACCGGAGTTGAAAATATGCCTTTGTCTGTTTGTACTTTCCAAGGTTGTAAGGTATTTTTGCTTGCTTTGATGCGACTAAATCCGGTATTTTTTCGGTTTTTTCTGAAAAGGGGCCAAGGCGATTCTTGTTGCACAGGGATATCGTAGTTTTGCTTATTTGTATATTTTGATTTTACAATGTAAGCTTCATTGCTCCTAAATATTCCAAACCATAGCTTTTTTTCTAAGATGATTTTACTGCCGCTCATTTCTTCGCGAAAATCCATTTCTATTAGTGTATCTGTCCATGTCATATAATTTGTGCGACTTTCTAATTCATTTTCCTTGATAAATTGTATGGCAGATTTTTTTTGCGATTTTCCAAAGTTTTTACCTATAATTTGTAAGTTTTTTTGTGCTTGAATTACTGGTATGCTATATATGATGGGCTTTTCTGATTTATAATAGATTATCACACCAGATGCAATCAATAGAATTGCATAAAAGTAGAGCGATTTTAGCATTTTCATTGTCTTTTTATTTTATGTGTGTAAGATAATAATCTAATTGTTTTCTTCTTTGAAATGGTTAAAATAATGGATATTAATTAATTTATCAAATTATTTTCTAATGAAAAAACATGGATATTTTGGTATTTACCAACTTTGGTGTGAATAAATGGTTGAATGTACTTGGCATTGAGCATCATGGTGTCGTTTATGAATAAGTATTTATAACCTAGGTTTATCTTTTCGGCAATTTCTGCCGAATCTTTTAGTTTGCCTATTGCATTTGTAAAACCTTTTCTGTTGATTAGGTAGAGCGAAATATTAAAACTTGGGTCGTCGATTACAAGTACTTTTTCATTTAAACCTATATGGTTCATTATTCCGGATTTTTCTATTGATTCTAAAGCCCGGTAGTATTTTATATGTTTCTCGTTGGGCCATCCGTTGTATCTTGTTTGAATATTGTGGGCGCAAGTTTGTATATTATATATTAATAGTATAATGGCCAATATTTTTAGCAGATGCGACTGATAGATTTGCGGCTTTTTATCTTTGAGTACCAAAAGTGCAGCTATCAGAACCACTTTCATAAGCAGTAGCTGGTTTATCAGGTAATAATCGTGGTTGTCGAATACCTGAAACCACAATATCAGATAGAGCAGAAATCCAATGCTAAGGAGAATCAAAAATTGAAGTAAATGTGTGTGGAGTTTTTTTCGGTTGAGCAGCACAAAAATGAACGATGCTATGGCAATGCTTTGCAGTAATTTGCTCTGGTAGCTATGTAGCCACAAGATTCTTGCGTATTCCAGTACATGATTAATTTGCCCGATATTGTAGTTCCAGATTGGCAATATTCCTATGAGAAAAATTCCTTTATTATGTTTCTCGTTGTAAGCATGAGCATAGTAGTACCATGAAAAAATCACTATAAACAACATCAAACTGAGTAATATAAATAGTTTTGGATGTTTAATAAATTTCGTTTTATCCATTCCGAAAAACGGAAGTATTTGCATGATTACCAGACCTGAAATGGCCAGAAATGATGTAAGCGCCTGAATTTTAAGTAATCCGGCAAGTGTATACAGAATAAATGCTATAAGTAAATGAGCTAATTTGTATGATTTGTAATACCTGTAAAAATAATACAGCGCTACAAGTGCCAGAGCCATGGCAGGCACATTCATCAGAAAATTATTACTGTAATAAACATAAATAGTCGATGAAAATAGTAATAAACTGATAATTAACGACCAAAAGGAGCTATTAATTAACTGCTCCGTTGTTTTATGAAAAAACAAGATTCCACTTAAACTAATGAATAAAATTAACCATCTGTATATAAATTCGTGTTTTCCTGTTAATTTCCATATTTGCGCCACACTATAATAAATTAATGGAAAATCGCTGGCTGTTTTTCCGGTATCATCTTCTCCGAGATAATGCAATTGTGGTGTCCAAAAGCTGTTTCCATTTTCGTAATATTGTTGTGCAAACGATAAGCAGTCGCATTGTCTCCATTGGTGCACCGATTGTGGAGCCAAAAACGAGATTTTATGAAATCCGTAAACGAAGAATAGTGCTGCAAAGGCTATGATTAATATATAACCGGAAATTCTGGGTTTATAGAAATCAAAATTTCCGTAAAATAGATTGAAGTTTTTCAATGGCATCGGCAATTTCATTTTTCGTAATTATTAATGGTGGTGCAATTCGAATGCTGGTATTATCAAACAAAAACCAATCTAAAATTAAACCTTGTTCTATGGCCATGTGAATAATTTTTAGAACGCTATCAAAATTTCCAATTTCCAGCGCCATCATCAATCCAATTCGTCTGACATTTTTAATAAGAGGTACTGAATTGAGCGCATCAAACATGGCTCCTTTTTCTTCTACCTGACTTATTATGTTGGTATTAAGCAGAATATTTAAGCTTGCAAGGGCTGCTGCTGCCGAAACCGGATGTCCTCCAAAAGTGCTGATGTGTCCGAGCACGGGGTTTTTTGTAAATGAATCGAGTATTTTTTTAGACGAAATTACTGCTCCTAAGGGCATTCCACCGCCAAATGCTTTGGCCAGTAATAATATATCGGGAATTACTTGCGAATGTTCGAATGCAAACATTTTTCCAGTGCGTCCCATGGCCGATTGAATTTCGTCGAAAATGAGCAAACAATTATTTTTTTCGCAAGTTGCTTTTAATTTTTTTAGAAAATCGGTATTGCCAATTATTACGCCTGCTTCTCCTTGCACCGGTTCAATGATAACTGCCGCTGTTTTTTTGCTGATTTTTTCTAAATCTGCTGAATTATTGTAATGAAGATGTTTAATATTTGGGAGTAGTGGTCGGAATTTACGTGTATATTCTAAATCGGAGAGCAAACTTAGGGCTCCATGAGTACTTCCGTGATAGGCATTTTTGAAAGAGAATATTTCTTGTTTTCCGGTATATCTTTTGGCAAGTTTAATGGCCGCTTCAACTGCCTCGCTGCCCGAATTTACCAAAAAAACATTGTCCAGTGTTTTTGGCAAAATTTTACATAGCAGGCTGGCTAATTTTGTTTGCGGACTTTCTATAAATTCGCCATAAACCATAAGATGCATGTACTTTTCGGCTTGATTTTTTACGGCTTCTACAATTTCTGTATTTCCATGTCCGAGATTGCTTACTGCAATACCCGAGATTAAATCCATATATCTTTTGCCATTGGTACCAAACTGATATATTCCTTCGGCTTTTTCTATCTCAATGGCCATTGGAAATTCGGAGGTTTGTCCGAGATGTGAAAAAAACGCCTGTCTGTTGCTTAAAATATCCATTGTACAAAAAAATTATTTCTGCTGCGTATTATTTTGATAAAATCGCTCTATTAGAAGGTCGGGTTTTTTTAAGGTTTTTCTTAACCATCTCATTTCCAGTTCGTTTTTCTCAGCTTTACTTAATTGCCAGGGTAAATTAGTTTTTCGGAGTTTGAGTGTTAAGTGATGGGCAATTATGGCCGCAGAAACAGAAATATTTAGACTTTCGGTAAAACCTACCATCGGAATAAGAAGATGTTCGTCGGCGTTTTGCAGTACATAGTCAGATAGTCCAATTATTTCCGAACCAAAGAATATAGCGGCTTTGCTTTTTGATAAATCAAATGCATCAAGAGCTACACCTTTTATATGCGGGCTTGTAGCGATGATACGATAATTTTCTTGCCTTAATTTTTGAATAATATTTGGGGTATTACTTTCAATGGGTGTATATTTTTTGAGGTCAATCCACTGGTTCGCCCCTAATGCTATGTCTTTGTTTACCTGATATTTGTTTCTGTTCTCAATAACATGCACATCTTGTATTCCAAAGCAATCTGCTGTTCGTAATACAGCACTTGCATTATGAGCCTGGTTAATATCTTCGAGCACAAAGCATAAATATCGCGTTCTTTGTTCAAGAATTTGCTTAAAAATTTGTTTTTTGTGTGGTGTAATAAAGTTACGTAAATAAGCCAGTAAATTGTCTATTTCTTCCATAATGCAAATATAAGGAAAAAAAAAAGAGGCAATAAAATTGCCCCCTTTTTATTTTGTAAACGAAATTTCTTTAGTTTACAGCATCAGCTAATTCGCTACCAGGTTTGAATTTAACCACTTTTTTGGCAGAGATTTTAATTTCTTTACCAGTTTGTGGGTTTCTTCCAGTTCTTTCGCTTCTTTTAGCAACAGAGAAAGAGCCAAAACCTACTAATGCAACGCGGTCACCTTGTTTAAGAGCGTCGCTAGTTGCGTCCATGAATGCGTCTAATGCTTTTTTTGCGTCAGCTTTTGATAAACCAGCTTTGTCAGCCATGCTGTCAATTAATTGTGCTTTGTTCATAATGTAAACAATTTTAGGTTAACAACTTTGATACATGCAAATTTAGCCTATTTATGGACTTTTGCAAATTCTTCATGCATTTTTTTTCAATTTTTTTTTTTCTTAACTAATTGATAGACAAATTGTCTATAGATATATCTGATATTATTAATTTTTTGTAATTATTTTTTTTTATCGTATCTTCGTTAAATTAAATACAAGATTATGAAAATCAGTGAGATATTTACAAAGGTTGAGCGCATTGAATCTGATATCGTTGTTTTTGAATCCCGATGGGTAAAAAATAAGGGTTGGGGAGTATTAATTTCTGCTATCACCAATGAGCCATCTGCAAATCATCCAAAATATAGTGAGGTTCCACTTTATTTTTTTCAGGGTTTTGGTGGTGATATGCGAATTTACATCAGAGATGTACCTCCATGGCCCGAAGTAGAAGATGCCAGAGATTTAGGGATGGAGCTTTCGACAAAATATACCATTCCTTATATGCATAATGCACCCGACGATCCGGTAGAAGATGTAATAAGATGGTGGGATAGTGATATTTAAAAGGCATAGGAAAAATATTTGTAATTTTTTGCAGATTTTTTTTTGCAGAATTAAATTTTGTTCTAATTTTGTGCCCGGAGAGATGGCAGAGTGGTCTATTGCGGCGGTCTTGAAAACCGTTGAGGGTCGCACCTCCGGGGGTTCGAATCCCTCTCTCTCCGCAGGCTTGGTTTATACCAGGCTTTTTTTTTAGTGCCTTATCTTATCTAATAATTGGTTTAGTAGAACTACCTCTTCTGCGGTTAGATTATAAAGTTGTTCGTCGAGTTTAGTTTCGCAATTGTCTAATCCGGCAATTAAATCAAGCCCCTCTGAAGTAATTTTTATGTCTTTTTTTCTCCTGTCTTCGTTACACTCTATGCTGGTAATTAGTTTTTTTGCCAGCAAACGATCTGTAATTCTGCTTACATCGGAGTTTTTGTCGAGCAATCTTTCTTTAATATACACCTGGCTGGCCGTGTTTGGGTATACATGACGCAATATACGTAAAATATTATATTGGGTGGGCGTAAGTGTATGTTTTTCAACAAGCTTTAAAAACTTGTTGCTCAGATAGGAATTGGTATAGTAAATATTGATTCGTGCTTTATGATATTCGTTTCGGAATATTCCTTTTATTTCTTCTTCTATCTTCATGTTTTTGGCATTTTCAATAATGCGCAATGTAGGTATTTGTGATTAAATGCAAAAGCACTGCGGCTAAATTTATACGCAGTGCTTTTTTTGATTATAATTACTTTTTCGAGAGTTCTATAAACATTTCAAGGTTTACGTCCTGACCAATTAGTAAGCCACCGGCTTCGAGCGTAGAGTTATATTTTAAGTTGTAATCGTAGCGATTTATTACGCCTGTAATTTTAAAACCTGCTTTGGTGTTTCCCCAAGGGTCTTTCATGATTCCTCCGAACTTTACATCTAATTCTAATGGCTTGCTAACTCCGTTCATTTGAAGATTTCCTTTCAGAAGATATTTATTTCCTGATACTTTTTCCATACTTGTAGATGTAAATTTTATTTCGGGGTTTTTTGTGGCATCAAAAAAATCTGCTGATGCTAGATGCTGATCTCTTTGTGTGTTGTCGGTATTTACACTGGCTGTCTTGATATTTACCGAGATATTGGCTTTTTCAAAATTATTTTCTTCTGTTACCTTCATTTCAAATTGAGTAAAGCGACCATCTACCTCCGAAATTACCATGTGTTCTACTGAAAATCCGATTTTGCTATGTGCGGGATCTAAAACCCATTCGTTGCTTTGTGCCCATGCGCTCATTGTGAATAGTGACACCAATACTAATGCTGATATTTTTTTCATTTTTTTATATTTA
>DYOH01000088.1 GCA_020720625.1 Acetofilamentum sp.
ATAAAGGTACTGATTTTTTTTAAATTTACAACTATTTTCGTAAACTTAGCCTTAACCAAAAAAATCAATATTGTTAAATAATTGCGGTTGTGTTTAATTAGAAAGTCGGTAAAAATTACCGACTTTCTTTTTTTAAACCCTCTATGAAATTTAAGAATCATCTCTTACCGAAACACAATATCAGTCAAATTCTCTTTCCCAACCTTATCCGAAATCATTTTTAAATAATCCATTTTTCTAAAATTCAATTCGTTTCTCATTACGGAACTGTTGATGTAAACGAAAAGTACTTTATTATAAACCTTTACTTCTCTGATATATGCTTTAAGCTGCTGCCCCACCATGTCGTTCCAAACTTTTACAATTTGTGCTTCCGAAAGTTTTTCTTCCATTTTAAATGCCTGCACATATAGTTTGAGCACTTCGCCAAGTGTTTTTATTTTGCTCTGTCTCATAAATTTATAGTCTGATTATGCTCAATAATAAAAATTTTATGTTGCTGATTTAGCTCCGCAAGCACTTGTTCGGCACGTGTTTTATCCGTATCCGTAATAAAAATCTGACCAAAATGTTGTTCCGCAACTAAATGTATAATGTTCTTTACTCTATGAAAATCCAGCTTATCAAAAATATCATCGAGCAAAAGTATAGGTTGCTTTTGATGCACACGATAAAAAAAATCAAACTGCGCAAATTTTAGTGCAACTAAAAAGCTTTTCTGCTGCCCCTGTGAGCCTATTCGCTTTATTGAGTAATCGCCTAAATCAAGTAAAATATCGTCGCGATGTGTGCCTACGGTACAATGTTGCATACGCAAATCTTTCTCAAAAGATTCATTAAGCAAAGATTCGAAATCGGCATTTTGCAATTGACTCCGATAGTTCAAATGCACCTTTTCTTTTCCGTTGGAAATCTGTTCGTAGTATTGATTAAAAATAGGATCAAGGTCGGCAATAAACTTTTCGCGACCTAGATATATCTCACTGCCCCATTTCACTAGCTGCATATTAAGTGCTTCGAAAAGTGTTTTATCGCGAAAAGACCTTGATGCAGCATCTTTAAGCCATGCGTTGCGCTGAAGCAAAGCTTTGTTGTATTGTATAAGTGCATGAAGGTAATTTCGGTTAAATTGAGAAATAACGCTATCCATATATTTTCGGCGCTCTTCTGCCGCACCGCTAATCAAGTTCCCATCGAGCGGCGAAACCATTACCACAGGTATCAAACCAATGTGATCGGCAACTTTTGTATATTCCTTGTCGTTTCTCTTGATTTTCTTCTTTTGATTCTTTTTAAATGCGCAATATATTTCTTCACGATTATCGGTTTGTCGAAATTTTCCCTGCAATACAAAAAATTCCTGCTCGTGCCTGATATTCTGAATATCGGAGCTATTAAAATAACTCTTTGTCATGCATAAATAATAAACTGCATCTAAAATATTGGTTTTTCCGGCTCCATTATTCCCAACAAAATAATTAATCTTTGGAGAAAACTCCAGGCCTAATTCCTCGTAATTCTTAAACTGAAAGATGCTTAATTCTTCTAAAAACATAAAACAAAAGTAACTAAATCTTAGAAAACGGAGCAAAAACATCGCTATTTTTATTCCTGACTAAAAAATACACAAAATCAAAAAGCTAAACAATTCTAGAGTTCAGTCTAAAAAGATTGAAAAAATGATTATACCCCTGCCAGCGTTTTCTTAATTGACTTATAAACTGTTTAGTACAGTTACAGCATTTTATAAAAATCAACGCTGGCAGGGTTTTTAGACTAGACTCATTCTACATTTTGAACTAAAAAAATGATTGCCAAAACCAAAAGCTACCCCAAATTGCATTTTAGAATAAAAAAAAGAAGAAACTCACAAAAAAATAAAACAAAAATTTTTCCTTTTTCACAAATAATTTACTTTTGCATCACATTTTTTAGAAACACTCGGATTAGTTTAATAATATTACAAAAATGGTTAAAAATAAAAACAAGCAAGATGATAGTTTTCAGGCAGTAGAACAAAGTCTGACCAGAACTGAACAGTTTATTCAAAAAAATCAAAATACATTATCTACCGTTGTGGTAGCCGTATTGGCCATTATAGCAGCATATCTGGCTTACGACAGATACATAGCTCTTCCAAACGAAAGAGTAGCCCAAGCACAGATGTTTATGGCCGAACGTTATTTTGAACAAGACTCCTTTAATCTGGCCTTAAATGGAGATGGTAATTATCTGGGTTTTAAGAGTATTATTGATGAATATGGAAGTACACAATCCGGAAATCTAGCCTATTATTATGCCGGAATCTCAAGCTTAAAAACGCAAAATTTCGAACAAGCCATTGAATATCTCCAAGAGTTTGACTCCGATGATGCACTTGTTAGTCCAATTGCCAAGGGAGCCATTGGTGATGCTTTAACTGAACTCGGAAAATTGGAAGAAGCTGCCGATTATTACGAAGAAGCTGCCGAAAATTCGGAAAACACCCTTACTACTCCTTATTTCTTATTTAAAGCGGCAAGAGTTTTCGAAGAGACCAATCAATTGGATAAAGCATTGGCCGCCTACGAAAAAATAGATAAAGAATATCACAATTCTGCAGAGGCCAGAGCCATTGAAAAATATATTACACGCGTAAAAATGAAACTGGGTAAATTATAATTATTTTGTTCATTTTATCAGAAAGTTCTGAAAGTTTTTAAACATTCAGGACTTTTTTTTATTTTTACAGAAAATACTTAAAAAATGTCGTCAAACTTAAAGAATTTGTCGGATTACGACAAAAATAAAGTACCCGATGCCTCCGACATGGAATTTGGCATAGTAGTATCAGAATGGCACAACGATATTACCGAGGCGCTTTACGATGGAGCGTATAACACATTAATTGAAAATGGAGCAGCTCCCGAAAATATCAAAAAGATATATGTTCCCGGAAGTTTCGAGCTTCCTATGGGTGCTCAAATGCTGATCCAAAATGCAGATGTAGATGCCGTAATTGTGCTAGGATGCGTTATTAGAGGCGAAACCCCACACTTTGATTATGTATGTCAAGGCGTTACAAAAGGTGTTATGGATTTGAACCTTCGCTTCAACTTACCTGTTATTTTTGGCGTACTAACCACCGAGAATCTCGCGCAAGCGCAAGACAGGGCTGGTGGAAAGCATGGTAATAAAGGTATAGAAGCAGCCATTGCTGCAATAAAAATGTGCGATCTGGAAAACCAAATTTACAATTTTGAAGATGATGAGATTGCAGACGGTGATTTTTTCGAAGAATAATTTGTGAAAACAACTGAATTATTTAAAATTTTTACGGAGGTTTTTGATGCTGGCCCCCAAACACCTCCGTCTTTTTTTAAAATCCCCCTTTCTATGCTACTGTATTCCTCCGGAAATACATTCGAAGCAACTATTAATCAATATATCTATCTATTGTTTGATTACAAAGAACAAACAAATAAAACATTTTTCTTCTTAAACAAATCTTACAAAACAGATTTATTAAATCCCACAAAAATGGAATTTCGCCATAACGAAATTTACGATTTAATAAAAATCTTAGCACGCAATAATCAATTTAATCGTTTTTTACTTTATCACGATTTTCCCGAAGAATTGCTTAGAGCAGAGGAAATTAATAATATAATAGCTCATTTTGACCGTGATGCATCCGGTTCTGAACAAAAAAAGTTAAATAATATAAAAAATATCAATGACAACTTAAACACAGATAAGCAATCTATTTTAATATTTTTATCCGAAAACGAAGATTTTAAAAATTTTATAACAAACATATTAGAAACAATTTTTTTTCAATCGCCTATATACGATTGTAATCTGCAAAAGTATTTTGCAATTTTAGATACCAAAAATACTTGTATTAGCATTGGCGAATACTTAAGCAATGAAAAAAGCCTGGATATGTTTACTTTTGATTTATTTTTATGCGATCTTATTTAATGGTTCTCTCTAAATATTTATTTTACTAACCTAATATATAATTGAAATGAAAAACATACTTATTCTCTTTTTATTAGTGATTCTATCTTTTTCCTGCACAAACACCAAAAAAAGCTGGAGCATATATTCACCCGACGGAAAAAACAAAATAACCGTAAATACAGATGCCGAAGGTGATTTGCAATACTCACTATCGCACGATAATAAAGTAATTATCAGCGAATCAGGGTTTTATTTCGAATTTACAGACAGCAGCAAATTAGGTAAAAACCTAAGCATTCTAAGCGCTGACACTTCTTCATTCTCTGAAAAATGGCAAATGCCATGGGGCGAGCAACTCGAAGTAGAAAACAATTATCGCGAACTATTTATTACATTAAGTGAACAAAATTCTGATGGCAAAAAAATCAATATGAGATTTAGGGTATTCAACGATGGTGCCGCCTTCCGATACGAATTTCCGGAACAAGGTTCTTTAAAAGAACTCAAAATACTTAACGAGTTTACCAGTTTTAAACTTACTGGAAATCATAAGGTTTGGTGGATTCCAGGAGATTGGGATTGCTATGAGCATCTATACAATACCACCGACTTTAACAAAATTAACGCTACTGCCAAACGTGGAACAGATTTGGCGCAAACTACTATTCCATATAACGCCGTAAATACTCCCGTTACGATGAAAACCCCCGAAGGACTTTACCTCAGTTTCCACGAAGCTGCACTGGTAAACTATCCGGATATGACCTTAGAAATTGATACCAATAATTTAGCCATGCAATCCAGACTTGTATCATCAGATATTACAGGCTATGCTGCTCAAATTCCCATACCATTTAACACACCATGGAGAACCATACAAATAGCTGGGAAGGCAGGCGATCTGATTGAATCTAAAATGATATTAAATCTAAACGAGCCCAATAAATTAGGAAATATAGATTGGTTTAAACCCACAAAATATACCGGAATCTGGTGGGAAATGCATCTTGGAAAATCTACCTGGGATTTTAGTGCCACCCAAGACATGAATACATTTACCGGTAAAAGAACAAAAGCCCGACATGGAGCTACAACCGAAAATGCCAAAGCGTTTATCGATTTCTCAGCCCAAAAGAATATCGGTGCTGTATTAATCGAAGGCTGGAATACCGGATGGGAACATTGGATTGGTTTCGACGACCGCGAAGGTGTTTTTGATTTTGTTACTCCCTATCCCGACTACGATTTGGATGAAATAGTAAAATACGGAAAAAGCAAGGGCGTTGAAATAATCATGCACCACGAAACCAGCTCAGCTCCAAGAACCTACGACAAACAACTAGATACTGCCTATGCCTTAATGCAAAAACTTGGCATACATGCTGTAAAAACTGGATACGTGGGAAAAATTATTCCCAAAGGAGAATTCCATCACGGACAATGGATGGTAAATCATTATGCAAAAACTGTAGAAACCGCAGCCCGTTACCAGATTGTCGTTAATATACACGAACCCATTAAAGCAACAGGTTTACGCCGTACCTATCCGAACCTCATTAGCAGAGAAGGACTTCGCGGTCAGGAATTTAATGCCTGGGCTGCCGATGGCGGAAATCCTCCGGAACATCTCTCAATAGTTGCCTTTACAAGAATGTTAGCCGGTCCTATTGATTTTACTCCAGGAATCTTCAATATTAAACTGAAACCATACAAGCCCGACAACCAAGTAAACACAACTCTAGCGCAACAACTTGCCCTGTATGTTGTAATATACAGCCCAATACAAATGGCCGCCGATTTAATCGAAAATTACCAAAACCAACCTGCGTTTCAGTTTATTAGAGATGTTGCTGTGGATTGGCAAAAAACCAAAGTATTAGATGGCGAACCCGGCGATTTTGTTGTTATTGCCCGAAAAGAGAAAAACTCCGAAAATTGGTTTATTGGCGGAATTACCGACGAAAATGAGAGAGAAATCTCTATTAACTTTGATTTCCTTAACGAAAATGTTACATATAAGGCTGTTATTTATAAAGACGCTGCTGATGCTCATTGGAATAACAATCCTCTGGCAATTAATATTGATACATTAAACCTGAACAATAAAAAAACCGAAAAAATAAAAATGGCACAAGGAGGCGGCTTTGCTATTTCAATTATTGCGACAAAATAAAAATACATGGAATTTTATGCAAACTGGGCTTATCCTGAGCCCAGTTTTTTATTTTGCGGACCTTAATATACTCGTTTTCTCCGGTAATATTCATAGCTATGCAAAGTTTTAACCGGCTATCAGCATTGGCTATTAAATCCTGCAACAATTGCTCATTTCTGAATGGCGTTTCCATAAATATTTGCGACTGATTTTCGATTAATGCCCTTTTGCTCAAATCTTTAATTTTTAGCGCCCTTTCCGGATTTTTTATTGGTAAGTAGCCCGAAAAAGCAAAATTCTGACCATTCATGCCAGAAGACATTAATGCCATAAAAATGGAGGAAGGGCCAACCAATGGCCGAACAGAAATATTTTGCTCATGAGCAATTGCCACAAGAATATTACCTGGATCTGCAATACCAGGTGCACCGGCCTCCGACATTATTACCAAATGATTTCCTTCTAAAACCGGTTTTATATACTCCAATGCATCTTCGCGCTTCGTATCTTTATCCAACAAAAAAAAGGTAGACTCGTCAATCCTTATCTGAGATTGTACCTTTTTTAGAAACCTACGAGCTGTTCGCACGTTTTCTACAGCATAAAACCGAATATCCAATAAAAAATCCTTGTAAGAAGACGGGAAAAAATTATCGGGATTAATATCACTTATTTCCGAAGGAAGAACATAAATAACGCCTGACATTTGAATATTTTTCCGTAAATTTAATGTTATTTCGCAAAAATTTACTAGTTTTTTATGAATTTATTAATTTATTTGTTGTAAAGTAAGAAACATAAAATAAAGCATTTAAAAAACAAAAAAATAATTAAAATCCTACTAATTAATAGTTTATATAGAGAAATTTTACTAAATATTCGATTATTTGAAAAATAAAAATTAAATACTAAAAAAAATCCAATTTGGAAAAGTTTTTGCGTAAAAGATTTTTAAAATTAGCTAATTAGCGTAAATTTGTCTACTGATTAACCCGATGAACAAGATACATATTATATCAAGACAAGATGTGTTGGTTTGGAGCAAAAGTTTTAAAGCTGTGCTAAAAAAATTCTTTCCAAACGAAAACAGCCAAAGCGTAAGCTTAGAAGAAATAAGCTTTGGACAGGTTGTTCATTATACAGATATAAACATTAGCGATAAAGTTTTTATCATTTTAGACTCTAGTCAAGACATTTCTGAGAATATAGACTTACTCAATGGCTTAATATCAATAAAACAATGCTATATTATATATTTAAGTCCACTGGATATTAGTACGCAAATAAAAGGATTTTATTACAGTAGTAATTTTTTCGAGGCAAACAGCCAAAACGAAATCGAAAGAATAAATCCCTATAAAATTACCTTACACTCCAAAATCTGGGTAGAATTAGTGAATATAGGGAGTTTTATGCGTGCCGAAGATTTGAAAAATGCCACAAATACCATTTGCATTGCCTGGTGCGCAGAAGAAATGAATCCATACAAAAAATTATTGGCATCAGAATTGCAACATAATGGATACAATGTAGTGTTCTTTAATCATAACGAAAATGAAGATACTGTGTTGCATAAATTAAAATTTAGTAACTACATGATTCATTTATTCGGTAGTACAAAATCGGAGAAGTTGGCATACAATAATATACCTGCGGATAGATTTCAAATGGAAATTACGGCAGATTATGCCAGCAAAAACAAACAAAATACGATAAAAAGATTTATTTGGGAAAAACCCGAAAAAATGTTTATCGACAAAGAAAATCAGGCATATTTGCATAATCTGGCATCGGATAAATATTTGCTAAAAAATTGCGACTATTTAAAAATAGATTTTTCAAAATTTAAGACACTAATAATTAATGAAATAAAAAATAAAGAAACCGAAGAAGGATTCGCTCTGCAACACAGCAGCTCTGTAATAAATATATTGGGAATATATCAGGACAATGAAGATTTGGAAATAGAACTGGCTTCAAAAATCAAATACGATATCTCGCCCTATATCCAATTAATTAATTTACCCGACAATTATATGTCGATGCGCAGATTTAGAGCTTATTTAATCGCTGCAGAAATTGTAGTTTTATTTTATTTCTCAGATAATCCGAAATGGTTGAGAAGCAAATTAATAGAAATAACAAAAGCCCCGGGTTATGGGCGTTCAAAGCCATGGGTAGCCAAGTATTTACTTACAATGGATAAGTCTTTGGTAGATGACTCCATTCTGCTAGAAGATATTCAGCTAATTGAGCTAAATACTACAAATTTTTTGCATAAATTACAAAGTGATATTGAAAATTATAGACTGATTGAAAGATACTAAAGAAAAAATACAAGTAGAGCTTAGGAATTCCCGCTCCGCAAAATTTAATCCTTTTCCGGGATTAAGACCTTTTACGGTGCAGGAAAGTCATTTGTATTTTGGACGTGAAAATCAGGTAGACGAAATAGTTGAAAAATTAAACGATAACCGCTTTGTTGCCATTTTAGGTGCCTCCGGTAGCGGAAAATCTTCTTTAATGTATTGCGGACTAATACCCACCCTGCAAGGTGGAAGCATTGGAGGAAATAACAAGCATTGGAGAATAATTAAAACCCGTCCGGGCGAAACCCCTATCGAAAATCTGGCAAAAGCGCTTAATATCAATTCTCCGGATTATAAAAAACAACAAGATATAGAGCGTAACATCACAGAATCTGCAATCTATGCTACATTAAGAAGTAATTCGCTCGGTTTAATAGACGCATTAGACTATCTTATGCTACAGGAAAACGAAAATTTGCTTCTCCTGGTAGACCAATTCGAGGAGCTTTTTCGATTTCAGAACATCAAAGGATACGAAAACAAGGAGCATTCGCTTGAGTTTGTGCAATTATTGCTCAACCTTGTAAATGCCAAACAATTACCAGCTTATGTTGTCTTTACAATGCGCTCGGATTTTGTGAGCGAATGTGCCCAGTTCTCCGAACTCGCAGAGCTCATCAACAGAAGCAACTACCTTGTTCCGCAAATGACAAGAAACGAGCTTCAAAGAGCCGTTGAAGGCCCTATTGCTGTAGCCGGTGGAAAAATATCATCGAACCTTATTAATCAACTTATTAATGATGTTGGCGACAATCCGGATCAGTTACCCATATTGCAGCATGCGCTTATGCGTTCTTGGGATTATTGGGAAAAGCATAAAGAACAAGAGGAAGAGCTGGATATTTCGCACTATATTGCAATTGGCAGCATGGAAAGAGCCCTCTCCGATCATGCAAACGAAGCTTTTGCAGAGCTAAGTCCCAAAGGCGAGCTCATTTGCGAAACAATGTTTAAACTTCTCACCGAAAAGCAATCCGAAGAGAGAGGCGTTAGACGACCTGCGTCTATTTCTGAAATTATGGAGGTTTCTGAGGCTTCTTTCGAAGAGGTTATTACAGCAATCGAGAAATTTAAACGTCCGGGCCGAACTTTTCTTAATTCGCCTACAGGTTCGGAGCTTAACGTAAATTCAATCATAGACATTTCGCACGAAAGTTTAATGCGCATCTGGGACAGATTGAAAGTTTGGGTAGAAGAAGAAGCACTTTCGGCACAAATGTACCTTAAACTTGTTGAAGCATCAGAAAACCACCAAAAAGGCTCTGCAAATTTATGGGTTCCGCCCGACTTGCATTTGGCCAGTAACTGGAAAACAAAACAAAAACCCACACTTAACTGGGCTCTGCGCTATGCCAAACCGTTCGAAAGAGCTATATTATTCCTGGACACCAGCGAAAGAGAATTTAATGCTGCGGAGCTCAATAAAATAAGGCAACAGAAAAAAACCCTCCGTCGTTCTAAAATTACCGCTATTGTACTCGGAATCGCGGCCATTATCTCTCTAGGCTTTATGCTTTATGCCATAACAGCACAGGTTGAAGCCGAAAAACAACGAAAATTTGCCGAAACTCAAAGTATTATTGCCCTACAAAACGAACAAAAAGCTATAGAATCGGCAGAAATTGCTAACGAAAAAACAAAAGAAGCCGAAAGACAAAAACAAATCGCAGAAGAGGAAAAGCGAAAAGCCGAAATTGAAAGGCAAAGAGCAATTCAACTTTTTCAGGAAGCCAATACACAAAAAAATATTGCCCAGCAAAGAACCACTGAAGCCAATGAGCAAAGAACACTTGCTACAAAAAGTGCAGAAATTGCAGAAGACCAAAGAAAACTTGCCGAATCGGAAAAAAACAAAGCTTTAAACCTACGGCTTGTTTCAATTGCCCAATCCATGGCAATTAAATCGCAACAGATTGATAGGGATACTGCGCTTGCCGAGTTACTTGCAGTGCAGGCTTTTATTTACAATTCAAACTATGGAGGAGAATCACACAATACGGATATTTACAATGCCTTATATAAATCTTATTATCAATCGAAATCACCCTCATTTTTCGATTTAAACAGTCATTTTGAAGCAGTTAGAAGCATAATTGTTTCACCTACAAACAGCAACTTATACACAGCCGGATCCGATGGAGTTATTAACGAAATTAAAAGCTACAAAAGCAATACCGATATAAAACAATTAAGTATCCAAAAAAGTATTATTAAAAGCCTGAAAATCAGCCAAGACGGCAATTATTTGGCAGCAATTACAGACGAGAATGAAATTATCTTTTTAGACCTCATAAGCTCTACTGTAAAAAAACCTATTAAAACATATTTAAAAGGAAATATATTAATAAAAATGGATGAATACACCCATTCTCTAATTATAGTGGGGGGACAAAAAATATTTAATATACCTATAAATAATCTGAAAAAAGAAAACGATCCAAAACTTAGAACTATTGCAGAATTTGATGAAGAAATTACTGCTTTTGATAAAATAGAAAATCAATTTATTATTGCAACTAAATCGGGAGCCCTTTATTCGATTTTTCCCGACATTAATGCAAACAAAGAAAAATTAAACGATTTTAAAACAATTATTACCCATATTCAAATTAATCGAACGAATAAAAATGTGGCAATTGGCGATGTTAACGGCGGACTGAGCATTTTCGACCTAAACTCCAAGCAGCTACTTTATAGGCTAAATGCACACAGAGCGAGAATCAGTGATTTAAAATTCTCAAAAAACTTTGCTTTTCTTGCATCTGCTAGTTTTGATGGCACCATTTCTATTTGGAAAACACAAAATTACGACTTACAACCACTAATTCTAAAAGATATTAACGAATGGATTTGGAGCGTTGAATTTTCTAACGATATGGAATTTATTTACGCCGGTTATACCAATGGAAAAATTCATAGATGGCCTTTAAACCAAAAAAGCATTAGTAACGAATTAAAAAGCAACCTTAAAAGAGATTTCTCAGTTAAAGAATGGAACAGATACGTGGGAGAAGATATTCAGAAGGAAAAACTTAAATAGATTTATTGCATGAAATTGATTGAAAGAACTTGGATTTTTGTTTTAATCATGCTGCTTCCAATTCTTACGAATGCTCAGGAAGGAGGAAAATCCAATTGTTCGGAAAATTTGAGAAAAGCTCAAAATCTATACGATAATGGAATTATTCAAAACATACCCATTCTTTTGGAAAAATGCCTCAATTCTTACCCAAAAGCGCAAAAAACTCAAGCATACAGATTACTAATTTTAAGCTATTTATTTGATAATAAATACTATGAAGCAGATAATTATATGCAACAACTGCTTAAATTCGACCCTCTATTTATTTTACAGGATGATGAGCCCATTGAGTTAAAAAATCTTTTTAATACCTATAGAACGGAACCTATTTACAGCTTGGGTGTTCTTGCCGGAGGCGCACTAAACTTTATTGATGTGATTAAGCCTTTTTCTACTGCTGATTTACAAAATTCAGCAATAAAATATAAGGCTCTTCCCAGTTTTGGAGTATCGGCCTATTTTAACTCCTACTTAACCGACGAGATAAAATTCAGCCTTACAATTAATCTCTTGCAAAACAGATACAACATTAACTTTCCACTTTTAGATTATAGCGAAACTAATCTTACCGAAAGTATGATGAGCCTAGGGCTTGGAATGGGATTTACCTATGAGTTTCGACTTGTAAAAAAAACAATAATTAAACCCTATATCAATCTCGGCATTGAGCCAAATATATTACTCTTCTCATCCATAACTGGTGAAAGAATATACTCCGATGGGTCCAAACCACCTTTCGAAAATCAAGGACTAAATACAATGAATATAAGAAACCACTATAATCTGGCCCCTTACTTATCGGGCGGGGTAAAATACAGACTTGGTAAAGCCTGGTTACTCTTCGACCTAAGATACGCCAGAAATATTTTTATCACCAATAATTGGCAAACAAGGTATAATAACTACGACCTGCTTTTCAAGTATTTTTATGTAGATAGTGATTTTGCACTCCAACATTTTATGTTCTCTGTAGGACTTATACAATCCTTTTATAATCCAACAAAAAAAAATGAAACCAAAATACTGTATTAACCTTCTGTTTCTTGTTTTTATTTTGCTAATTTTCAATCTATCGTGCAAAATGGAGTCGTACGAAAATCAGCAATCCGAAAGTTTTATTAAATTCTTTGGTGATTCTGATTTAGATGAAGCAGGTGACGTAATTTTGGCGCAAAATGGCGATCTTCTTATTTGTGGCTCCATTAAACTTAGCAGTTCTGCTGAAGATATTTGGGTTGCACGACTTGATATAAAAGGTAATTCAATCTGGCAAACAACAATTAAAGACACGCTCTCGCAGTTTGCCAAAGCTATTACAGAATCTTCCGATGGAAATTCAATCATTATTAGTTCTTCAACACAGAAAATTGTTAATGGAATTACTTTCACTTTTTTAAATTTAACCAAACTAAACAGCAGAGGAGAGCTTATAGATGCAGCTTCTTACAATTATCCTTTTAGTTTTGTTCCAAAAGATATGGTACTGCTTAACAATAACATCTTTGTTTTGGGAAACAAAACACAAGAAAACGATTTCATACTGCAATCGCCATACGACATCTTCTTATTCAAACTTAATAGCCAGATGGACAGCATTTGGTTCAGAACCTATGGTGGTTCCAACGACGATTTTGCTGCTCAATTAATTCTGGGCGAAAATAATACTTTAAATGCCATTGGCTCTACAAATTCTTTTCAAAACTTTAATCAAGCACTTTATAATATTCTGTTTTTTCAAACTGATACGAATGGTTTACTAAAAGACAAAATAACACTCGGTGCAACGAATAATGATTTCGGGACATCAATTTGCAGAACCAACGATGGTAATTATGTTGTAAGCGGATATACGAACATATTCAGCAAAAATATTTTCTATAGTGCTAAAATCCAAGCATATTCTCACCAAATTTTTTGGCAGAAATCATTCGAAAAATCCTTCAGTGTTAGTCCAAATAGCATTATTACCGATAATAATGACTTCTTTAGCGTTGGAAAAGCAGATTTTATTGGTAATTCAGATATTTTCTTAGCCAAACTCGACAACAATGGTGATACCCTTTTTTTTAGAACAATTGGTGCCGAAGGAAACGAAAATGCATTAAATGCTGCACTTTCAGAGTCCGGAGGATATTTTATCATTGCTTCTTCAGAATTAAAAGGAAACCAAATTATTAGTCTATTAAAAGTTTCGCCAAATGGTGATTTTCTCAACTATTAATATGCAACTTAATTGATTTCTTTGTAGTTTTACATTTAATTGACATACTTGAAAAAAATACAGCTATGAAAAAATATATCCTGGCTATTCTATTAACAGCCTTTTCCTTAAATATTCTAAAAGCGCAAAACATTGCTATAACAGATATTGATGGATATTCGCCCGAAAACTCTGCCGTTCTTGACGTTTTCTCCACAACTAAGGGTATGCTGGTTCCCAGACTAAGCTCTGTGCAAAGATTAGCCATTGCAGCTCCTGTAAAAAGTTTACTGGTTTTTGATACAGATATTAATCAATTTTTCTATTTCGATGGTTCTTCATGGATTCCTATCAGAAATAATTCATTGGCAAATACCAATATTTATATTGGCGACATTAATGGTTTAGCCCAGGCAAGAACCCTTTCAGGCGATGGAACTCTATCAAATACTGGAACTTTGACCATATCCCGTATTAATAATGTACCAATTAGCTTAGCCGCATCTTTTTCAACAATTGGCGCTAATTCTATCACACTTAATACATCAGCCATTACAAATATTTTACTTCCAACAACTGGTACTTTGGCCACTTTAAATGGTCTCGAAACTTTTTCCAACAAGAGTCTATCAGATGCCACAAGCTTTTTTATTGATGAAACAGACAATTCAAAAAAACTCGCTTTCGAACTCACTAACGTACCTACAAGCTCAACCATTTTTCTTACTATTCCAAATACAAGCGGAACAATTGCCCTTAAGAGCGATTTAACCGGAAATTATGCACTAAAAGGCGCCAACGCAGATATTACTTCATTGAATGCTTTAACAAGCATTTCAACACCTGGTACTTTAACGCTTTCAAGTCCGGCCATTGCTGTTTCTTCGGGAACATTTAATATACAGGAAATTGGCGATTTTCAATTGGCAGGTATTTCTGTTTCGGCCACTGCTGCCGAATTAAATTATACCGATGTTACAACCATTGGAACTGCCCAAGCCAGTAAAGCTC
>DYOH01000089.1 GCA_020720625.1 Acetofilamentum sp.
GCTGGCAGGGGTATAATCATTTTTTCAATCTTTTTAGACTGAACTCAATAATGCATTTGACACAACCAAGCTTATGAAAAAAATACAATTACTCGTTTTCATTCTGATATTTGGAATGAATAGTATCAGCGCCCAGGAAAAAATAGTCGCACATTTTATAGTAGCCGAAGATACTTTGCAAAAAATAGCCTACATATCCAAACCTGTATTTGTCTATTTTTACGATGATTATAATTACGAAACAGACCCTGCTTTTCCTGATAATATTGAAAGTCAGGGATTAAGTAATATTTTCTACAGCTTTTATATCGAAACCGATTATAATGAATTTACAATACCGGTAAAATTCATTTCTTACTATATGAACACAGCGTTGAAAGTATGCAAGAAAGAAGCCAACAAAAAAATCAAAGCCTACAAAGGCAAATCTTATAAAGTAAAGCGCTTCTACTTTCGCTACGATTAGTTTTGCTTATGTTTCATAAACGCCAAAAAATCTAAATCCGGATTTTCGGACAATGCATAAACATAGCTTTTAATACTTTGTGCCCAATCGTGATGATGCATGCCATTGTGCAACATTTCTGGCAAAATGGTTTGTCCGAATGTAAAACGCACCGTTTTTATCTCCTGTCTAAACATCTCATCTGGCAAATAAAGCATTTCGAGATTTGTTTTAATGCCTAATTTTTTGCGCAGATTGGCTAAACCATAAAAAAAAGATGAATTTTTGCCGCTTATATAAGCAGGCACAATTGCTCTGTTATGCTGAATGGCCTTACTTACAAAGCTCTTTTTCCATTCAACATCCCGAATAATTCCGCTTTGTCGGCGAGAAACCAAACCAGCCGGAAAAATAAGTATCTGGCTTTCGGATTCATACAGCTCATCCACCTGTTTCACATATTCGCGGTTTTGTTTTCCACCCACTTTAATAGGAACAAATAAACCATTAAAGTTATTCACATTCATCAAAATATCGTTTGACAGAGATTTTACGTCAGGAAATTTCTCCCCAATAATTCTAAAGTATAGCAAACCTTCCAGGCCACCCATTGGATGGTTAGCCACAAAAATGTATTTCCCCAAATCAGGAATATGCCTATTGCCCAAAAGCATATAATTGGCTCCCATATAATCTAGCGCCGCATTTAAAAAAGCCAAACCATGCAAATGACCATTTCCTCTCAAAAAAAGGTTAATTTCATCCTGATGCACTGTCCTACTCAGATAATTTAGCAAAAAATGAGGAATATGCCTACCTTTTAGCAGCTCACGAATATCAATTTGTTGCACAGATTTTTTCATATTTCAAGTATTCTCCCATTCAAGTGCTGCAAGATACGCATATTTAGAAAAAAAAAAATCAAATAATTATCTTACTTTTGCACTCGGCTAAAGCAAAGCTCAAAATAAGTGAAATAGAAACACTAAATTTAAATTTACTAAAATAATTCCAATGAAAAATTTCAATTATTTTCTATTGTTTACTATACTCATTTTTAGCGGATGCGACAAAGAAAATGCACCAGATTGCCTAAAAAAAACCGGAGAAATAAGTACCAAAACAATTGAACTAAGTCCATTTAAGTATCTAACAATCAACGATCTTTTTAAAGTAAAACTAATTCCGGACACAGAAAACAAACTAGTGATAAGAGGCGGAAAAAACATGATTCCAAAAGTAGAAATCACCGAAGTAGACACCACACTAAGCATTGAGAACCTAAATACCTGCAACTGGACAAGAAGTTACCAAAAAGTGATAGAACTAGACATACATTTTACTGAAATAAAAGATATTACAGTACTCGGCCAAGTGGAACTATACTCTACCGACACCATAAAAGCCCATTATTTAACGTTATTGATTAATACCAAGGTATCCAAAGTTAACTTAATTATAGACTCCTACATATTTAACTTACAAATATGGAACGCCACAGGAGAATTCTACGTTTCCGGAAAAACCAATTATTTCTGGTTGCATAATGATAAATATGCCTACGTTTATGCACAAAATTATGATGCCCGCATGGTGCATGCAGAAAACAATTCTACAGGAGATATTTACATTAAAGTGCGCGAAGAACTACAAGCCTGGATAAAAAGTTATGGAGATATTATCTACGATGGAAATCCGGATATTACATACAAAGAAATCACATCCACAGGAAATCTTGTTCAAAAAAACAAATAAGATGCAGTTTCGAATTACAATTCTCACTTTTTGGTTCATTATCGCAAGCATTAGCATAAAAGCTCAACAACAGGATAGTTCTACCCAATGGTTTCCGGAAATACGAATAACAGGAGGTTTTGTTGTAGACCACAGCAACTCTATGGCCTTTGCCATACAAAAGCCGGTAAAATCGTTTCAGCTAAATTATCTTCGTACAGGCGGACATAAACACTGGCATCAAAACTATGGATTTCCCATAACCGGTTTTGGCTATTACTTTGTTGATTTGGGTAATCCGAAAGTATTAGGAAGGGCACATTCCATCTTTGGAATTGTAAATTTTCCGCTGCACAGGCGGCCGCATTTTAGCATCAATTTTAATTCGGGTATCGGATTATCTTATTTTACCACCTATTTTGATGTTCAAAACAATATCTACAATTCAGCCATGGGAAGCCACTTCAACAGTTACTTCGATTTTAGCTTGGATCTGCAAATACACGCTTTTAAACATTTCTGGCTTGGGCAAAGTTTCGGACTGACACACTCCAGCAACGGACGCACCAATACGCCTAATTTGGGTATCAATCTTCTAACTTTCCGCTTGGCTATTCGCAAGGCAAACTATTATGCTTTTCCAAAACAACAAACTTTCCAAACAGACGAAAACAATCAAGCACGTTGGATGTTTAACGCCATTGCTTCCGGCGGTATAAGAGAGAGAAGCTATCCCGGAGGTACAAAGTATTTTGTGCATTCCTTTATGATTAATGGCAACAAAAAAACGGGTAAACTTGGCGGCATAAATTTGGGTTTCGATTTTTTTCACGACAGTTCTATTTCACAGATATACGAAGCAAACAATTCTGCAGAGCAAAACTATTTCTCGAAAACATACAGCGGAGCGCACATCGGACTTAACCTGATGTTCGATTCCTTTTGGGTAATTCTGCAACAAGGTTTTAAATTACATAATAATGAACCCGGTAGCGAATTTCTTTATCAGCGACTTGGATTGAATTATCTCCTTAAAGAACATCTTATATTTAATTTTGCACTAAAAACCTATTTTGCCAAAGCAGAGTTTGTCGAACTTGGTTTAGGATACCGACTTGATTTCAAATAATAACCCGATATTAATACCATTTATGCATACCAAATCTATATTTATACTCCTTATATTTGTACTGCAAACATCATTCTTATCAGCCCAAAAAGAAAAAAACAAAACCTATTGGCAGTTTAACCTGCAATACGGGTTTGTATTCCAGCAAGAGCCATTTTACCATATAATGGCTCCCGCTCATGTTAAAGCCGCCAGTCTGGAATACGGTTTTTTATCCAAAGGCAATCTGTTATGGCAAAAAGTGCATCGATTTCCAAATTATGGCATTGGATTTCATTACATGGATTTGGCCAACCCCGATGTATTGGGGCACGCCTGGTCTTTTTTCGGCTTTTTGAAATATACGGCCTTTCGCAAACATCCACAAAAATTGGTGGGAAATGCCCAATTTGGAATTTCTTACCTAACACGTAAATTCGATTTAGAAAGCAACATCTACAATCTATCTATAGGTACCAAGGTAAATGTATACGGCAGCCTCAGTGCCGACGGTCAAATCAAACTATCGCCCAAATTCTATTGGCAATATGGTTTAGGATTAACCCATTATTCCAACGGAAGTTTTGCCACACCAAACCTGGGTCTGAATATTTTATCAGTGCGCACAGGCATTAGATTTAACCTATACGATGCCTTTCCCAATTATCAGGACATACCAAAACCAGAACCATTTCAGAAAACACATTATTTACTCATTAGCTCCTGGGCAGGTATTCGCGAAGAATATCCGGTAGATAGCGCCAAATATTTATCTACAGTGCTAAGCATTAACTACCAATTTTCGCCATATTACGATAAAAAAGCTGGCATCGGAGCCGATTTTATGCACGAGGAATATATCAAAAGAAAAATTATTAGACTAAACGACAAAGAATATACAAAAGCAAGTGATTTATTCAGAGTTGGCATTTATGGCTCATACGATTTTGTTTTCAGCCGATTTCAGTTATTTACTCATTTGGGAGCTTATATTTATAACCAATTGCCTAGCCCCACAAAATTCTTATACGAGAGGGTAGGACTAAATTATGCACTTTCGAAAAAACTAAAAGCCACCATTATGCTTAAGCTGCATTATTTCGAAGCTGATTATTTTGCAGGAGGGCTGGCTTATCAGATACAATTATAATAAACCAATAACTCCCGTAAAAAGCAATTATTCCGAAGCCATAAGCCAATCTCTCGAAGCAGATTCCTTGTCGAAATAGCGGGTCTGAAACTGCAAAGCCACATTCTCTTCCATGGTTTGCTCGAGCGCCATTTGGGAGATAATATCAGGGGTAAGAATTATAGCAACTTTTCTCAAGCCGGCCGCCAAAACCCTGGGAAAAATAGTATTGTTTGTCCAATCCTGCATATCGGGCGTAATAGGAAAGAAAAACATCTGAGAATCAACAATAAGTCGTTTGGGTTTATACTTTTCTACTTGTGCAGCATATTCCAACATCTCCTTCTGATACAACTCTTTGTTATGCTTCGCCGAATTTTCGTTCCATACGGTTAGTACTAGTTCGTTGTCCTCTTCGAAATAAATAGACCAATAAACAGATTCATAACCTTTCTTACGTAAAAAAAATTAATATCATTGAGCATAAGATACGATTTTTTTCTATGGAAATACCATTTTTTTCATTATATCTTTGAAAAAAAATTATCTTACATTGGCACAAGCAAATAATATTTGTATCTTAGTTGCGGAAAACAAATATATTGGAACAATAAACTGGTATCAAAAACCCTACATCCGAACATGAATTTTAAAATAATTTACCGATGAAGAGGAATTTCCTACTGCTTATCATACAATTTCTTGTTCTGATAAATATGCAGGCTCAGGATTATGAGCCGCGTATTTCCAACATAAGTTTATCGCAGAATAGTAATGTACCCGCCACTTTTGCCATAGAAAAAGACAAATTTGGTTTTATCTGGTTTGGCACAATAGATGGTCTTTACAGATACGATGGTGTAAATTTTATGATTTTCCGATACGATCCCTTAGAAAAAAATGGACTTACCAGTAATACCATTAGAGCGCTTAAACTAGATGCAAAAAACAGATTATGGATTGGTACGCAGGGCGGAGGATTAAATTTACTCGATTTAAATAACCACAAATTCGAAGCTTTTATACACCAAAACAACAACTTGCAAAGTATTGCCGATAATAACATTTGGGCTTTAACTTTCGATAAAGACTCAAATTTATGGATAGGTATGGACAACAGTGCCTTAGATAAATTTAATATTAAAACTAAAACCTTAACGCATTTCTATTTAAACGACTCTTTGAGCAACGAATACACAACCATAAGAAATTTGCTTGCCGATCATAAAAATAATATTTGGATAGCAACCGACAGAAAAGGAGTATTTCGGCTCAATCCACAGACCAAGGAAATGAAACATTTTTATGAAAACCAAAATACACCACACCCCCTTCCAAGTAACTACATTATTAATATAAAACAGTTCAACAATACAGAAATTTGGTTTGCTTCATACGGCGGCGGCATTTTTATTAATTCCGACGAATCGGCCAATTTCAAACAAGCATTTAGCGGTAAATTCACACATACACCGGAACCTATTACAAATATTTGTGTTACCATAGAAAAAACACCCTCCGAAAAATATTGGATTGGAACAGAATATGGCCTATCTCTAATCGATTATCAAACAGGGACAGTTAAAAACTTCAGCAAACAACCGGGTAACCAACAAACTTTAACCGATAATCGGATAAGAACATTCTTTCTCGACGATAAAAATATTTTATGGCTCGGCAGCGAAGCAGGCGTTGATAAAATTATCGAACAAAATAATTTTAAAGTCTTTCAGCATCATCCAAACACAAATAATTCCCTTCCCCAAGGAATCGTTCGAGCAATATACAAAGATAAAAACCAGGTATTATGGATAGGAATGATTGATAAAGGACTGATATCATACGATTTCGACAAAAAGATATATACACATTGGACCGTTTCTGTAAAACAGAATAAAACAGATATTAGCTTTCAGACTTCAGCCATTTTCGAAGACAAGGACGGAAATTTATGGATTGGCGACTGGGAAAAAGGATTAATGATATTCAACCGAAAGAAAAAACAATTTGAGCCAAAATATTCCACACAATCCAAACCTTTGGCGCTCTCCGATAACCGTATTCAAGTTATCATGCAGGATAAATCGGGAAGGTATTGGATTGGCACAGAAACAGGAATCAACATTTTAGATATCACAAAAAAAACAATCCACTATATTAAAAATAATCCAAATAACGAAAACAGTTTAAGCGGCAATGCGGTGCAATCTTCCGCCATGATTTTCGACCAAAACGAAAATCTATGGGTTGGCACTTGGTCGAAAGGACTAAACTACATAGAATTTAAGGATAAATCAACACAAAATTACACCGTAAAAAGATACAGATTTGATGCTCAAAACAGTCAAAACATAAGTTCCGATAATATTATTTCGCTCCATCTCCAAAACGATTCTATCCTTTGGATAGGCACCTTTGGTTCAGGCTTCAGTAAAATGAATTTCCGTACTCAGAGCTTTACGCATTACTCCACATCCACCGGACTGCCCAATAACATTGTGTATACCATAAAAGAAGACGAAAATAAAAACTTATGGATGAGCACAGATCATGGCTTAAGCCATTTTTTACCCGATTGCAACCAGTTTTTTAATTTCGATAAGCAGGATGGCTTGCAAGATAATCACTTCTTTTGGGGCTCGGCATACAAAACCGAAAACAAAGAATTATTTTTCGGTGGTATTGGGGGAATAACCAGTTTTTTTCCCGAACAAATTAAACTTGACTCTACCGAATATCCGGTATATATAACCAAACTGTGCGTAAACAACAAAATATCATCATCATTTGCGAATAATCTGCACGATACTATTATTCTGCATCACGATAGTAACTACATTGAATTGGAATTTGCCATACTAGATTACACCGAACCGCAGAAAACAAGCATTCTTGTTCAAATGCAAGGTAAAGAAAATACCTGGACTTTGATAGATAACTCTCACCGAATATATTTTCCGGATTTATCGCCAGGAAAATATGTATTAAACATAAAAGCATCAAACAGCGATAATTTTTGGCTATACAAATACAATGTATTAATCATCGATATCCGACCACCATGGTACGCTACTAACTGGGCATATTTAGCATACACTCTCCTGCTATCGGGATTTATACTACTATTATACTTGTGGCGCATAAGAACGCTCTCTTCGCTTAATATCAGATTATCGGATATGGTAAAACAGCGCACATCGGAACTCGAAATGCAAAAAGAAGAACTTGCCAATACATTGCATCAACTTAGTAGTACCCAATCTCAACTCATTCAAACAGAAAAAATGGCATCACTCGGTACTTTGGTTGCAGGAATCGCCCACGAACTAAATAATCCGATTAACTACATATATGCAGGCTGGCAAATTTTAGAAGAATTTCTCGACCCCATTAGCGAAGTTCTGGAATTATACGACAAAACAGACAAAAGCGCTTTACAAAGAATTTACCCCCAATTGGCTAGTATTATGGCAGGTATCGATATCGAAGCAATGAGAGAATCAGTACAGCCTGTAAAGAAGAGCATCAATTTAGGCATACAACGCAGCACACAAATTATTCAGAGCCTAAACAGCTATTCGCACAGCCGTAAAGACGAAAAAAATATTTACAGCGTAAAAGAAGCCATAGATAACGCCATTCTTATTCTCAAATCAAAATACAAAGAACGCATAGAAATTCATTATCCGCATGAAAATAAGTTAGAGATTCTCTGTAATCCCGGAATGATAAACCAATTGTTTATGAATTTGATTGGAAATGCCATCGATGCAATACACAACAAAGGAAACATTTATATAAATTATAGATTTGAAGCAAAACACCTTATTGTGGATATTAAAGATGATGGCAGCGGAATTGAACAAGAACATCTGGATAAAATATTCGATCCATTCTTTACCACCAAACCTGTTGGCAAGGGAACCGGATTAGGCTTATATCTCGTTTACCAAATTACAATGGCTCACAATGGCTCCATTACAGTAGACTCCAAACCTGGCAAGGGAACAACATTTTCCGTAAAACTTCCCATAAAAGAATAAATGTAGATTTGCAAATTTGTAAAAAATTATTTATCAATATAAAGAATTATTTTTCAACGCATTACCTAATATCATTTAGACTACAATCAAATTAATCGGTAAAATTATTTACATTATCACTAATTTTGCAGCCTTAAAATCAACAAAACAAATGGACGTTTCCAGAAAAGAAATAGAAATAATGGCACCGGTAGGAAACTTCGAATGCCTGATGGCCGCAGCACAGGCCGGAGCCAACTCAGTATATTTCGGTGTAGAGCAGCTAAATATGCGTGCAAAATCGGCAAATAATTTCGAGTTAAAAGATTTATCCGAAATTGTGCGTATTTGCAACGAAAACAACATGAAATCCTACTTGGCGGTAAATACCATCATGTACGACCACGACCTAAAAATTATGCGAATGTTGGTAGATAATGCCAAGGAAGCCAATGTTACTGCCATAATT
This sequence comes from Acetofilamentum sp., assembly GCA_020720625.1. Taxonomy (GTDB): domain Bacteria; phylum Bacteroidota; class Bacteroidia; order Bacteroidales; family DYOH01; genus DYOH01. Next base: position 8,908 of record DYOH01000089.1, read on the forward strand.
GCATCCGATCAGGCCATTCTAAACTATGCCTTTAAAGCCGGAGTAGAAATTCATTTAAGTACTCAACTAAACATCAGCAACATAGAGAGCCTGGCCTTTTATGCAAACTTTGCCGATGTGGTAGTTTTAGCGCGCGAACTTACGCTGAAACAAGTAAAAGACATTGCCCGCCAAATTAAAGAAAGAGACATCAGAGGCCCAAAAGGAGAGCTTATTCGGATTGAAATGTTTGCCCATGGCGCTTTATGTATGGCTGTTTCAGGCAAATGCTACCTGAGCCTGCACGAGATGAACTCATCGGCAAACCGTGGAGCTTGCCAACAAACATGCCGAAAATCTTACACCGTAATCAATAACGAAACAGGATATGAGCTTGAGATTGATAACGAATATATTATGTCGCCTAAAGATTTGATGACCATAAACTTTATTGACGAAATGCTCGATAGCGGTATCACGGTATTTAAAATAGAAGGTAGAGCACGCCCGGCCGAATACGTAAAAACCGTTACCAGCTGTTACCGCGAAGCAGTAGATGCTGTTTACGAAGGCAGCTATTCGACCGAAAAAATAAATGCTTGGATTACCAGACTCTCTACCGTTTACAACCGCGGTTTCTGGGATGGCTATTACCTGGGCCGAAAACTAGGCGAATGGAGCAAAGATTACGGTTCTAAAGCCACCAAGATTAAAACCTACATCGGTAAAGGTAGCAATTATTTCGAGAAAATAGGCGTTGCCGAATTTAAAATCGAAAGCGGAGAGCTAAACGTTGGAGACGAGATACTCATTACGGGACCTACTACCGGTGTAATTCAAACATTTGTAGAAGAGATAAGGCTCGATTTGCATGCCGTTGAGAAAGCTCAAAAAGGCGATGTTATTTCGGTACCCATAAAAGAAAAAGTTCGTCGTGCCGATAAATTATATAAATTAGAAGCCGTAAAAGCATAAAGATTTACCGCTCCCTTACTTATACGTTAACCGGACTCACACCTTACAAATTTTCCGGGGGAGCGGTTTTTATAAAAAAAACATGATAAGAGTAACACATCAACGCGAAAAATGCATAGGATGTGGCTATTGCGAAGAAATAGCCCCTTACCGTTGGCAAATGAATAAAAACGACGGAAAAAGCGACCTACAAGAAAGTGTCACAAAAAAAGGGATACAATCTGCTCTAGTAGGCGACGACGAATACACCGATATGATGCGTTCGTCAAGTGCATGCCCTGTAAAGATTATTAAAGTGATAAAAGCCTAAAAACAATATACCAGCAGCATTTGCATTTTAAAAAAAACATTTATTTGCTCTCAATACTTTTAGTAGCTTTGTGCCCTAAAATATTAGTATTATGGCACGTTTTAAACTCTTGATAGAATACGATGGCAGCAATTTTCACGGCTGGCAAGTGCAAAAAGGTGCACAAACCATACAAGGCAAGTTTTTTGATGCATGCAAAATTGTATTCAAAGCCGAAAAATTCGATTTTTATGGCGCCGGAAGAACCGACTCCGGGGTGCATGCTATTGAACAAGCTGCTCATCTCGATGTAAAAACAAACCTGCAAGCCAGACAGATTATGCTGGCACTAAACGACGAGCTCCCCGCATCCATAAACATACTTGGTATTGAACCGGTTGACGCAGATTTCCATGCACGACACAGCGCTGTGAGCCGTAGCTACATTTATCATATTTCCCGCCGCAGAACTGCATTTGGTAAAAAATATGTTTGGTGGATTAAAGACAAACTAAACCCAGCACTTATGCAGCAAGCCGCTGGTTCATTTGTGGGTATGCACGACTATAAATCCTTTGGAACCGCCGAAAAAGAAGATGCTTCAACGCTGGTAAAAATGGAATCCGTAAATGTTTCATACAACGATAACAACATCATTATTCGCATACACGGTTCACACTTCCTTTGGAAACAAGTAAGACGCATGGTTGGGGTACTAGCCGAAGTGGGGCGAAAAAACCTGAGTGCAGCAGATATCAATAACTTTCTTGAAAACTACTCCGATGTTCCGGCTAAATACACCGCACCACCATCCGGATTATATCTCGAAAAGGTTTTATACAACCACAATGAGCCAATTCAAGATATAATTCCATTATTAAATCTTTGAATTTCCGCCTGAGCATTTTGTAATACAATAGAAAATCATATATTTGCGTATACTTTAAATCTAATATTATATGTTACAGGAATATAAAAAATTTGCTCTCAAAGGCAATCTTATAGATATGGCCGTGGCATTTGTAATGGGTGCAGCATTCGGAAAAATTGTCAGCAGTTTTATTCAAGGATTGGTAATGCCCCTTATTGGCGAATTAATGGCTGGTGTTGACTTCTCTAACCTGAAATGGGTGCTCTCTCCGGCGGAACTCGACAATGCCGGCGCTATTATTAAACCCGAAAATGCAGTAAAATACGGAGAATTTATTACAGTGAGTATCGATTTTATAATCGTTGCCTTTGTAATGTTTATGCTGGTGAAAGCCATGAATAAAATGAAGAAAAAAGAAGAAGAAGCGCCGGCAGCTCCGGTAGAACCTACAGAACAAGAAAAACTATTGGCTGAAATCAGAGACCTGCTTAAAAAATAAGTTTTCCCTGAATAATTCTTTATTACCCCAATACGGGAATGTAATAATAAGCATGGCCCTCGATGGAATATCAGTATTTCGTCGGGGGCGTTTGTTTTGCTATGGCATAACTAAACCACTATTAAATCAAAAAAAAATAGTTTAATCCCTGTAATACATTAAACTACTATGTTTTACAATTGATTCAGAAGCCTAATAAAACAAAGTCGAAATAGAACAATCCCGAAAATAAAAACGCCATATTGTAGATGACCATGGTTAACCGGAATTTTTTTGAAGGGTCCACTACAGTTTGTTGAGCAGCTAAAATGTATAAAAAAAACAGACAAACAGACATTACCAACTTCCCAATTAGATTCTTTTGCGGCTCTTCTAGTGCAATAACATCCTCATTGGCAGCAAAACATCATCAAAAATAAGATACACTACTTTCAGAGTGCATCTGCCAAATAATGTAAAAGCTGAACATAAAGCACAAGTGCAACTCACATAGGCCAAACGCCAGTATATTAATAAAATCCAACAGCACAACAATGCCTGAGAATCTCTTATTGCCAACAAAAAAACCTTAAGCGCTTTCCAGCTAAGAATCCAAACTGCTTCTTTTCAAAAAATTGAAAAGCATTATATGCAGAAGCCAGAGCCAAACAAAGTATTGTATCAGTGTATTTTGTTGCGGAGCAGCTAAGCATCTTAATAAAACCTCAACGGAATAGTAAAATATACTGTAGTACCAACCATAGGCTGAGATTCGAGCCAAATCTGCCCACCAAGCAAAGCTACCATTTCTTTTGCAATTGATAAACCCAAACCCGCACCTCCATAAGTAATTTGCACATTTTTATCGGCCTGATAGAAAGATTCAAAAACTTTTTTCAAATTTTCGGGTTTGATTCCAATACCCGTATCTCTTACAAAAAACTTCAATTGATAATTTTCGCTAATACCAACCCCTTTATAAGGTTCAATAATACAACACCCAAGGCTAACTTGTCCGGTTTGTGTAAACTTGATAGAATTATTCAATAAACTCCTTAAGATCTGAATAATTTTTTGCTTGTCGGCCCAAACCTTCCGTTCCAAATTTTTGTTTTTTATGCTAATAAGCAGATTTAAACCTTTTTGAGAGGCCAGGCTAAAGTATTCTTTGTAAAATAGATTAAGTTCATCGGAAACCACCATTGGCACAAGCTCAGGAGTTTCAAGCTTTTGAGTTAAAGATGCAATGGTAATCATATTCTCGAGCACCAAAAGCAATTGATGGCTACTTTCTTGAATATAGCCAATAAAGGTGGCCCTTTTCTCTTCACCCAGATCAGGATTATTCAAAAAGCTAGTAAAGCCGATAATGGCATTCATTGGCGTTCTAATTTCGTGAGAAATATTTTGCAAGAAAGCATTCTTGCGCTTTTCACCTTCTTCGGCCAACTCTTTGGCATGCATCAATTCAATTTTTTGCTGATTAAGCTCCGAAATTTTCCTATTAACAATTTTTCTGAGCAAAAAAACAAATATACCGGCCACCATAAAACCAAAAAAAACCAATCCCAAAATTACAAAAATATATACAGGAATCCACTTATCGGGTTTTCGGGTAAGTAAATTATCTAAAGATTTATAAAACAATGAATTTGGTTCATTTTTAAGAAGACTAAGCGTTCTGTCAATGGCATTATTTAGTTCCGGATTGCTGTTTTTTTTAAAGGCAAAATACAAATTAGTAGGATGCAAAATGATGCCGGTAGGCTGAAAATCAGGATGAAAGTATTCAGAAAAGTAAAAAAAGCGATGAGCAATAAGTGCATCAATCTCCTTATTTATCAGAGCCATGCTCATCTGTTCATAATTCATATAGCTGACTATCTGCATAAAAAAATCAGAATTATTCAAAACAGAATCCTTTATATAAGTCTCCTGCACAGAACCTTGGAACACGCCAACTCTTTTGTTTCGCAAACTATGCATTCCAGAAATAGCATACTGCTTACTAGCAAAGACTTCTACCCATGAATTTAAAACACTAATTTTATTGAATGTATGAGTTCAGTCTAAAAAGATTGAAAAAATGATTATACCCCTGCCAGCGTTTTCTTAATTGACTTATAAACTGTTTAGTACAGTTACAGCATTTTATAAAAATCAACGCTGGCAGGGTTTTTAGACTAGACTCATGTATACAAACAATCTCTTTGCTCCGAGTATGCCATATCCGGCATGATATCAATTTCGCCTTTTTCTAGCATAAAGCAAATCTACCCACTCGCCCTGAATATATTGAATTTTAAAATGGTTCTGATTAGCAGCTTTTTCACGAATATCGACAAAAATTCCGGCCGGTTTTTTGTTCTGAATATATACTTTGGGCGGATTAATATATATGCCCGCTTTTACTACTTCCAATTCTTGGGTTTGGGCATTTGCATGAACGCTAAACCATAGCAAAGACCACAATAGGTTTATGTAATAAAGCTTAATATTCATTCAGCCCCCTTCCGAAGCACAAAAATTTCAAATTTGACAGTTTAGATAATTTCCAAAAAAAAAAATTAGGGAAAATATTTATTCATAAGCATATAATCGATATTTCCCGATTGCAAATGGCACGAAATACAAGCGTTTCCTTTATTCGCTGCAGGTTCGAGTACATTTCCGTCTTTATCAAGATAAGCCCAGACCCAAGATTTTGCATCAGCATCGGGGCTAAGAGATGATTTATACAAAATGGCATATACCTCTAGTTCAGTTTCATTTTTAAACAATTCTTTCACAACCAGAGAGCCATCCGGAAAAGAAATATTTTCTAAAATTCTGCCATCACTTCCTAATACACCTGCAGCAGCATCATTATACCAAACCCTTAAGAAAGGCTGTGCATGCCCGCTTCCGTCGCTGGTTTGCAGCAATGCATCGCTGTTGTAAAAATAATGCTTAGTACTAACACTTTTTATTAAATCAAATACTTCTTTATCCGTATTTATTTCAGGCTCAGTTTCTTTTCCGCAAGAAAGGAAAAATGCAAAACTCAACCCGATGTTGATAATGAGAAAAATCTTTTTCATGAGAAGATGTTTTTTAATTAAAAACCAATAATTTAGAAAATATTTTTAATTATTCACAGAATAACAAAGCATTAAAAATCTAAATATAAAGAAATTTAAATCCTAAATTCAACTAATAAATGCAACTTTTGATGGAGGTAAGATATAGAATAT
>DYOH01000090.1 GCA_020720625.1 Acetofilamentum sp.
ATATTTTTTTTTTATCTTTGCATTGTCTCAAAAATAGTTTTTAGACTGAACTCATATATAGTTTAGTACTCACAATTGGGCTTATTGGCTTGAATTCCTGTACAAAGGACTTTCTTGAGCTGGAACCCAAAACAAGTGTGATGGAAGCAAATGCCTATAAAACTGAGGCAGACGCTTTGTTGGGTGTGGCAGCCGTTTATGATGCTCTTTCAGTGCAAAACTGGCAATTTATTCCTTTAATGGCTGATATTCGTTCGGATGATGTTTTTGCCGGTGGCGATGCCTCGGGCACAGATATGGTGCAGTGGCAAGATATGGAAAAGTACGACATGGACGCGGATAATGCTTCTGCCAGTGAACTTTGGAGCAGATGCTATACCGGTATTTATCGCGCAAATCAGATTTTAGAAAAAATAGATGTAATTGAATGGACAAGCGAAGCCAATAAAAGCAGAATCGAAGGTGAAGCAAGATTTTTACGCGCTTATTTCTACTGGGATTTGGTTCGCCATTATGGTTGGGTACCTATTTTAACTGAGGTTGAAGCCGATATCGATGCATTGGTAAATATTCCTCAATCTTCACCGCAGGAAGTTTTTACGCAAATTGCTACCGATTTATTGTTTGCTGCAAACAATCTTCCCGAAACTATATCGGCTGTAGAAGCCGGTAGAGCCGGAAAATATGCTGCCAACGCATTAATGGCTCGTATTTATTTGTTCTACGAAGGTTTTGCAAAACCCGTATTAAGCTGCTCGGGCGATTGGTCTGATGGTTCTACTGCCATTAACAAAGCTTTTGTTATCCAAAAACTGGAAGATGTAATCAATAGCGGTGCACATCAATTGCTACCTGATTATGCCGATGTATTCGATTGGGCTAACGAAAACAATGCAGAACATATTTTCTCTATTCAGTACGATGCTGTCTCTGGTGTTACAGATTGGGGCGGATGGGGCATTAACGGTAATTTCTCTGTAATTTTCCAAGGTCCGCGCGACCCTGCCGGTGACCCAACAATTATGGCCGGATGGAGTTTTGGCGTGTTATCTTTCACTTTGGCTAACGAATACGAAGCCGGAGACGAACGCGTAGCTACTATTTTCTACGATGCCAATGCAAATCTGACTTCTTATACCAAAGGATTCCAAAACACAGGCTTTTTCAACTACAAATTTATTCCGAGATCAGAATACGTAAGTGCAAAAGGCGAACCTTCGCACAATTTCCCTGTAAACTACCCGGATATTCGCTATGCCGATGTATTATTGATGGCTGCTGAGTTGAATTTAGGTACTGCCAAAGCCGACGATTATCTCAATCAGGTGCGTACAAGAGCCGGATTAGCTGCCAAAAGCAGTGTTACACTCGACGATATTTATCATGAACGTCGTTGCGAATTAGCCGGCGAAGGACACCGCTACTGGGATTTATTGCGCAGAGGTTTAACCTATGCCGAAACGAATGTAAACGCCAGCTTTACCGGAATTCCTGTGAAACCAAACGTGAACGCACCCGATTTTGCTGCACGTAATTTCAATGCACAAACTTATGGCATGTTCCCCATTCCGGCTACTGAAGTTAGAAATACAAACGGTAAGCTAAAACAATATATACCTGCTTATCAATAATTTATTCTGCACAGAAGAAGATTTATTCTTCTGTGCCTTAATTTATTTTAATGATTAAATGAATTTTAAAATGATGAAAAATAATAAATTAGGAATTTGGGCCATTGGCATAGTCATGGGGCTGGTGTTTACCACAGCTTGCGATCCGCAATATACCGCTCCCGTATCTTTTGATGCTCCCGATTCTACATTAGTCGATTTTACGATTACTCAGGGTGCTACTGCTTTTGATGTAATTCTTCAAAACACATCTCAAATTGAGGGTTTGGTGAAGTGGGATTTAGGTAACGGTACCTTTACAGAGGGAGAAATGGTTGAAACAAAATACCGTTTATCCGGAAATTATACCATTAAACTTACTGTATTTACAAGAGGGGGTTCAGCTACCAAAACAAAAGTTTTTGAACAAACTCAAACCGACTTTTCAATTTTCAGCGACCCTGTTTTTATTAATCTATCTGGTGGTGTAGACGCTGTAAGCGGTAAAACATGGGTGCTTGACTCCCTACGTAAGGGACATATCGGTGTGGGGCCAAGTGATCCTGCCGGTAACGGAATGGAATGGTGGGCAGCTGCTCCTATGGGTAAAGCTGGTGCTTTTATGTACGACGATGAAATTAACTTCAATATCAACAAGTTCGTGGCTACACTTACTAATAATGGAGTAAGCTATGTAAAAGGATACAGAACCAGTGATCCTGCATATAGTAATCCCCGCCAAAATGATGGGGACTTTAACGTAGATTTTACACCTGTTCCCGGAACTTGGTCTGTTGAGCAAAAAGATGGTGCTTCCTATTTAACCCTGAATGCAACTAAACCTTTATTTCCAATTTTTGATCTGGGCGCAAAAAACAATGAATATAAGATTGTAAATATTGATGAAAATTCTTTAGAATTGGTTTGCTTTACCAATGACGAGCCTTGGACGCTTTGGCATTATTATTTGATTCGCAAAGGTTTTGTAAAACCAACTATCTCTTTTAATGCCGCTGCTGCTGCTACTGCTAATGCCAACGAGTATAGTTTTACAGTTGCCGACTTGGTTATTCCCGAAGGCTTAAGTGTGCCCGAAGTTACCTGGAAATTTGCTGATAAAACTGCCGATGCGCTTATTACTGACGCATCAGAAGCTGTTTTGCATACCTTTATGAAAGCCGGCACTTATACTGTTACTGCTGAATTAAAAGATAATAATGGCGATGTTTATTCAAAAACTATTGATGTTACTGTTGCAGCTAATCACCCTGATTATTTGCCTTATATTGAAGACAATATGACACTCTACAACAATTTTGAATCTATTTTCTATAAATTGTTGGTTGATCAGGCAGGTGGTACAGCTTCTTTCGCAATGATTGCAAATCCTTCAAAAGCCGATCCTAACGAAAGTAATTTCTGCGTTGACTTTACAAAAGTTAATACCCAATGGGCTAATTTAAATATGCCGCTTTCTTCCGGTTTCCGTTTTGATTTAACTCAAAGTTCTAAATTCAAATTATTGGTTTACGGAGCAGCCGGTACTAAAGTCCTTTTGAAAATGGAAAACATGGATTTGGGAGGAAACGCTTGGCAAACTGGTGTTGAACTTACCTACACGATTAAACAATCCAATACATGGGAAATGGCAGAATACGATTTTAACGGTATTGCTAATGCCGGAGTTGCAGATCCTATTGTTACAGACGTAGTGGCTGATCCAAGAACTAATACCGGATACTATAATGTGATGCGTATTATGATTAATGCGGGCGATGGAAGTGCTACTTACAATGTATTGATTGATGATATTGCAGGGCCTACAGTGGTTGGTCTAAAATAAGCAACAATTTTTTTCATACTGATATTAAAGCTTGGATTGTCTGATGCAAATCAGGCAATCCTTTCATTTTTTGAACATTTCTAAGTAAATTCTAAGCTCTTTTATCATGAAGAATTTGAAACAATTCTTACTCCTGTTTACTATTATTTTGTTGATTCTAACGTCAAGCCTGAAAGCTCAGTTTTTAAGTGTCGATGGCAAGAATATTGTAGACGACGACGGAATGCCTTATATTTCAAGAAGCATGGGGCTTGGCGGCTGGATGTTGCAAGAAGGTTACATGCTCGAAACCGGTGATTTTGCCGGACCTCAATGGAAAATTAAACAAACCATTTCTAATCTGATAGGCATTACCGCTACCGAAACCTTTTACGAGGCTTGGCGTGCAAATCATTGCACTAAGTCCGATATTGACTCTCTAGCTTCCTGGGGATTTAATACCGTGCGACTGCCAATGCATTACAATTTGTTTACGTTCCCGATACAGCAAGAGCCTGTTCAAATGCAAGATACATGGCTTACTACCGGTTTTGAAATGGTAGATAGCTTGCTGGCATGGTGTAAGGCCAACAACATGCATCTCATTCTTGATTTACACGCAGCTCCGGGCGGACAAGGTAAAGATGCCAATATTTCCGATTACAATCCTGCCTATCCTTCATTATGGCAAAGTGCCGAAAACAAACGTAAAACCATTGCACTTTGGAAAAAACTGGCAGAAAAATATGCCAACGAACCTTACATTGCCGCTTACGATTTAATCAACGAACCAAATTGGGCTTTTAGAGGCGCTAACCAGAATGGCTGCGACGAATCCGATAATGCCGAAATTGAGCAATTTTATAAAGACATTACATCCGCTATCAGAAGTGTAGACACTACTCACATCATCATTATTGAAGGAAATTGTTGGGGAAACAACTACAACGGTATTGAACCCACATGGGATAATAAGCTGGTAGTGAGTTTCCATAAATACTGGAATGCAACAGATGCCTCTACTATTAAATCAATACTTGATATTCGAAACAAATACAATGTGCCCATCTGGATGGGTGAATCGGGCGAAAATTCTAATCAATGGTTTTATGAAACCATTAAAATGCTCGAAGAAAACAACATTGGCTGGTCGTGGTGGCCTATGAAAAAAATAAATTCGGTGGTGGGTCCATTAACTGTGGTGAAAACTCCGGAATATCAAATGCTGCTTGACTATTGGAGAGGTACCGGAGAACGCCCCACCAAAGAGTTTGCAGTAGATGCACTCATGCAAATAACCGAAAACCTGAAAATACAAAACTGTGATTATCATCCCGATGTACCGGATGCCATGTTTCGCCAGCAAACGGATTCTACGCCAAAGGCCTATAAATATCATAAAGCGCCCGGAAGGTTTTTTGGAGTCGAATACGATTTAGGGAGAGAGGGGGTAGCCTACAACGATTTTGATTATTACAATGTGGGTGGTTTAGGTTCTACAATTTGGAATAAAGGGTGGACCGGACGCAACGATGGTGTAGACCTGATGAAGGTGATCGATGTGGAAAACGAATCTGACTATGCCGTGGGCTGGACAGAAAAAGGCGAATGGCTCTCATATACTATAGACGTGGGATATGATGCGGCTTACAAACTGAGAATCAGGTATTTTGCAGTGCCAATTACAGCCATGTTGCATTTTGAGGCAGATGGTGAGCCGCTCACCAAAACCTTTGCCTTACAATCTACCTACGCCGATACTTCTTTTGTTACTATCGATTTGGCCGAAGTGGATTTAACTGCCGGAGAGCATCAGATTAAAATTATGGTAGACGGTGCCGGATTTAATTTGGCCTGGTTCGAACTTGTTGATCCTAGAAGTTCTGCTCTGATGACTCCTGAGTTTATTTATGCTTACACTTCTTATAAGGGTGATGCTATTTTACTCGCCGCTTCAAAAGAACTTGACACTGCAATTACTGCTCAAGTGAGCGATTTTTGGTACAATGTAAATGGCTTTACTTCTAAACTTAGTTCTGTAAGTTATTCTCCTTCAAATCCAAGAGTTATTTTGCTATATCCGGATAAAACTATTCATTTTCAGGATAAAATAAGTTTAGAGTATAATGGGGCAAACCTTAAAGATTTAGATGGAAATGTGTTGCCTGTATTAAAGGGATTCACTGCCGTGAATAGAACTGAAAAAATATTCAAAATCCCTGGAAAAATTGAAGCCGAAGATTATTTTGTGAATAAGGGATTGGCTACCGAAGCTACCACAGATGCGGGCGGAGGATTTAATCTTGGCTATGCCGATAATGGGGATTATACCCAGTACAAGGTATTGGTTGAGCATTCAGGTATTTACGATTTTCTCTTGCGCGTGGCCTCTGCCGATAATTCCGGTGGTGTGGTTGAGCTTCTTTTCGAAAATACCGATACTGCATTTAAGGCTGCAACCATTAATGTACCTTATACCGGAGAGTGGCAGCTGTGGCAGAATGTGAGTCAGAGAATACAATTGCCCAAGGGAGAATATATGATGAAAATATTGGTGAAGGAATCAGCGTTTAATCTTAATTATTTGAAGTTTAACATGGTAGCCAATAATATTGCAAATATAAAGAATAGCCAGATGCAAATATGGCCAATTCCGGCAAACGAATTTTTTTTTGTGGGCTTTTCTGAATCATTCGTCGGTGCAGAAAAGCCAATACGCATAAATGTGTTTAATACCGACGGAAAACTGGTGCATACAGAAATAAATAACCGAAACGAGTGGCCTTTAAAAATTGCCGTAAAAAATTGGCCAAAGGGTTTGTATCTTGTTTCTATCTTAAACGAAAGTGTATATGCTCATAGAAAAATAATTATTCAATAAAATGATAGGAGGATTTGAAATGAAGAATTTGTCTATTTTGTTAATGCTGATGTTTTTTGGTTTGATGGCCTGCAATCTCAAAGAAGAGCATCAGACAAACGAAGAGTATAAATTGGTTTGGAGCGATGAGTTTCAGTACAAAGGCTTGCCCGATAGTACCAAATGGAGCTACGATACCGAAGGCAACGAATGGAATTGGGGAAACAATGAGTGGCAGCATTATACAGCCTTCAATGAGAAAAACGCATTTGTGGATGGCGAAAATCTGCACATTGTGGCCATTAAAGAACTTACCGAAAACAAGGAATATTCATCAGCACGCTTAATTACCAAAGAAAAAGGAGATTGGTTATATGGTCGTTTTGAAATCAGAGCAAAACTACCTGCCGGGCTTGGTACTTGGCCTGCTATCTGGATGTTGCCCACCGATTGGGCTTATGGCGGCTGGCCTGCTTCGGGCGAAATCGACATTATGGAACATGTTGGCTATGAGCCTGATTCAGTATACGCTTCGGCTCATACTAAATCTTATAATCATGTACAAGGAACACAGAAAACTAAAGGTCTTGGCATTAGTTCAGAAAATGTTTTTCGTACTTATGTTTTAGAATGGGATTCTTTGGAATACCGGGTGTTTGTAGATTCTGTTCATTATTTTACCTTTGTAAATGAGCAAAATACTTTTGCTGAATGGCCTTTCGACAAGCGTTTTCATTTGTTGTTGAATGTGGCAGTTGGAGGCAATTGGGGCGGAATGCACGGGGTGGATTCCACCATATTTCCATTAGAAATGTTGGTGGATTATGTAAGGGTTTATCAAAAATAATAAATAATGAAGCGTATTGGCTTATCTTTTTTGTTTCTATTGATAGGAATGATGTTTTCCATGGCTCAGGAGTATGAGCTTGTTTGGTTCGACGAGTTTGATTATTCCGGACTGCCTAACAGCGATAAATGGAATTACGATATTGGTGGTGGCGGATGGGGGAATAGCGAATTGCAGTATTATACCAATCGCTCCGAAAATGCAAGGGTTGAAGGGGGAAATTTGCGTATTGAAGCCCGAAAGGAAGCCTATTCCGGAAGTGCCTATACATCGGCTCGTTTGGTTACACGAAATAAGGGAGATTGGAAATACGGCAAAATAGAGGTGCGCGCCAAACTTCCATCGGGAAAAGGCAGCTGGCCTGCCATTTGGATGTTACCAACCGACTGGGCTTATGGTGGATGGCCCGCCAGTGGCGAGATTGATATTATGGAACATGTGGGCTACGATCCGGTTACGATTTTTGGTACTGTGCATACTGAGGCATACAACCATTCCATTGGCACTCAGAAAGGTTCTTCCTTAACGGTTTCCGATTGCGAGAGCGAATACCATCTATATAGTATTATCTGGACTGAGGACAAAATAGCTTTCTACGTGGATAATACGTTCTATTTCTCTTTTACAAATCAGGGCACTTGGGAGAAATGGCCTTTCGATCAGCGTTTTCATCTGATTTTGAATATCGCTGTGGGTGGCAGTTGGGGCGGTGCACAAGGTGTAGACGACAATATTTTCCCTACAAGCATGTACGTGGATTATGTACGTGTTTATAATGAAATTGTCGAGTTAAGTTTAATGGGCGAAGACTATCTGTTGCCTAACGAAAACACCACATTCGAAGTAAATAATATCGTGGGCGCTACTTATCAATGGGTGCTTCCTTCGGATGCTTTGATTCTTTCCGGGGCTACTAGTAGTAAAATTACTGTACAATGGGGACAAACAGATGGAGAGGTAAAAGCACTTATCAACAGAAACGGAGAGGTAGACACGGTAGCTAAGCAAGTACTTTTGATAGAAATTCCCGCCGAAAGTGAGTATTTTTGGAGCAATTTTGCTGATAATAGCCTGGCGGACATTTTACCTGCTGACCATAGCGGCAATCAGTTTACCCTGAGCGAAGCCGATAGTATTTTACGTATTGATTATACCATCGCCGATGCAGGCTTGAATTCCTATATAATTATTAAACCCGAAAGACCTGTATATTTGACCGATTTGCAAAATATGTGGCTCGAACTTAAAACCTACAATAAAACACAATCGGTGATTACTCGTTACGACTTAATAGATATTTATGGCAAAGAAACTGATGTAACTCCCGTGTTTAAAATTGAGCAGCCGGTGGCTGATGGCACTTTTCATGAGTATAGTTTTAATTTTAGCGGAAGATGGCAAAGTTCAGGAGGTGGATTTGCCGATTCTACCAAAATTGCCGCTTTGCGTATGTATATCAACTATGGTTTTTATGGAAAGGATAATGTAAGCGATAGTTTGTGGATTCGCAATTTGCGCATGTCGGATGTGAAAGCGGGTATTTTTAGCAATCATACAAGATTAGAGCAGGCTAAAGTTTGGCCTAATCCGGCAACTGATTACCTGGATGTGCAGATTCCTAATGTTTTTAATCAGTTGAAAAACAAAACAATTTGGGTATACGGACTGGATGGAAGCGTAGTTTTGCGAAAATCAACTTTTAACGAACAGGAGCGGATTGAGATAAAAAATTTAGTGCAGGGAATCTATCGTTTGTTGATTAGCGATGGCGAAAAACTGGCATTTTCTTATTTTGTGAAGGAATAGAAGGAAGAAAAATCTTTGCATTTTAGCGCATAAGCGAGTAAATAGAAAGAAGAATAGCACGCAAAGCCGCAAAGCCGCAAAGGAAGATTAAAGAAATAAAGAAGAAAAAAACTTTGCGTCTTTGCGCCTTTGCGAGTAAATAGAAAGAAGAATGGCACGCAAAGCCGCAAAGGAAGATTAAAGAAAGAAGAAAAATCTTTGCATTTTAGCGCATAAGCGAGTAAATAGAAAGAAGAATAGCACGCAAAGCCGCAAAGGAAGATTAAAGAAATAAAGAAGAAAAAAACTTTGTGTCTTTGCGCCTTTGTGAGTAAACAGAAAGAAGAATGGCACGCAAAGCCGCAAAGCCGCAAAGGAAGATAAAAGAAAGAAGAATGAAAAAAACTTTGTGTCTTTGCGCCTTTGGGAGTAAATAGAAAGAAGAATAGCACGCAAAGCTGCAAAGGAAGATTAAAGAAAGAAGAATGAAAAAAACTTTGCGTCTTTGCGCCTTTGTGAGTAAACAGAAAGAAGAATGGCACGCAAAGCCGCAAAGGAAGATTAAAGAAAGAAGAATGAAAAAAACTTTGTGTCTTTGCGCCTTTGCGAGTAAATAGAAAGAAGAATAGCACGCAAAGCCGCAGAGCCGCAAAGGAAGATAAAAGAAAGAAGAATGAAAAAAACTTTGTGTCTTTGCGCCTTTGTGAGTAAACAGAAAGAAGAATGGCACGCAAAGCCGCAAAGGAAGATTAAAGAAAGAAGAAAAATCTTTGCATTTTAGCGCATAAGCGAGTAAATAGAAAGAAGAATAGCACGCAAAGCCGCAAAGGAAGATTAAAGAAATAAAGAAGAAAAAAACTTTGCGTCTTTGCGCCTTTGCGAGTAAATAGAAAGAAGAATGGCACGCAAAGCCGCAAAGGAAGATTAAAGAAAGAAGAAAAATCTTTGCATTTTAGCGCATAAGCGAGTAAATAGAAAGAAGAATAGCACGCAAAGCCGCAAAGGAAGATTAAAGAAATAAAGAAGAAAAAAACTTTGCGTCTTTGCGCCTTTGCGTGGAAAAAATCTTTGCATTTTAGCGCATAAGCGAGTAAATAGAAAGAAGAATGGCACGCAAAGCCGCAAAGCCGCAAAGGAAGATTAAAGAAATAAAGAAGAAAAAAACTTTGCGTCTTTGCGTCTTTGCGTGGAAAAAATTTTTGCATTTTAGCGCCTTAGCGTAGAAAAAATCTTTGCGTTTTAGCGTATAAGCGTGAGAAATAATTATTAGCTTGCACACAAAAAGTAACAAACAGTATGAAACGACTATTCATAACATCTTTTGTATTGTGGCTAGTAGCATTTAGCTTGCAGGCGCAGCAATTCCCCTTATTGAGCTACGATGAGGCTGATGCAAAAGCCCATGAAACTTTGTCGAGAATGACCTTAGAAGAAAAGATTGACTATATAGGCGGAACAAAATTTTTCTACACCCAGCAAATAAAGCGTCTGGGGATACCTCATGTGCCATTTGCCGATGCCACACAGGGTGTGCGGCTTAATCCGCGCATCATTACAATAGATAAAAAGTTGCCTATCGAAAAAACGGTAGCCTATCCGGCTCCCATTCTACTTAGTTCTACCTGGAATAAAGAACTGGCATACAACTACGCCAGGTCAGTTGGCGAGGAAGCAAGCTGGGCAGGTATTCCAGTGCTCCTGGGGCCTGGATTTAACATGTATCGCAATGCACAATGCGGACGTAATTTCGAGTATTTTGGTGAAGATCCCTATTTGGTTGGCTCGCTTATTGCCAATTATGTGAAAGGATTGCAAAGTACAGGTACTATAGCTACTCTTAAACATTTTGTGGCAAATGAAACCGACTATAACCGTCGTAGAAGCAATTCAGTGGTGAGCGAACGGGCACTGCACGAGATCTACATGGAGCCTTTCAGGCAAGGTATTGAGGCCGGGGCTATGGCCGTAATGACCTCATATAATCTTATGAATGGTGAATGGGCGGGGCAAAGCGATTTTGTTATTAACGAGCTTTTGCGGCATCGACTAGGTTTTAAGTGGTTGGTGATGACCGACTGGTTTTCGGTGTGGGATTGCGAGAAAGTTGTTCTTTCGGGTCAGAACCTCGAAATGCCTTACCGGAGAGCCACCAATGATGTGGATAAATCTATAGAGGCAAACTTGCTTTCCATAGAGGATATTGACAACATGGTGTTGAGTATTCTGCGCACTTTTTACGCCATGGGTACATTCGAAAGTGTGAAAAAGAAGTCTTATTCAGAAGCTGATTTTATACGCCACGAAAATATTGCCCTGAATACTGCCAGAGAAGGCATTGTTTTGCTCGAAAATAATGGAATTTTGCCTATCAAAGCCAATAGCCGCATTTTGGCCACTGGCTTTTTTCTCAGTGAACATGCTTATGGCACTGGTGCTGCCAATGTTGTGGGCTATAATGTGCTCACTTTGGGCGAGGCGCTCAAAAAAGAGTTCGGAGCAAGCATCAACATAAAAAAGAAACCCGACCAAGCAGAATTAAAAGCTGCCGAAATAATACTTTTGAGTTTGGGAACCATTGATGGAGAAGCATTCGACAGACCATTTGAGCTTCCTGCCGAACAACTCGATTATCTGAACTATATCCTTACGTTGAACAAAAATGTTGTGGTGATACTTAACACCGGTTCGGGCGTAAATATGAGTAAATGGAACAAAGAGATTGCCGGATTGTTAATGGCTTGGTACTGGGGGCAAAATGGTGCTACAGCAATGGCCGAAATACTTAGCGGGAAAACCAATCCATCGGGTAAATTACCCATTACCATAGAGCGCAGTTTCAGCGAGTCGCCCGCTTTTGGATATCTTCCGGAAGGAAAGGAACTTTATAACAAATTTAAGATGCGTAAAGAACTTAAAGAACCTGTTTACGATGTGCATTATAACGAAGATATCTTTATGGGATACCGTTGGTATGAGCACAAAAAGCTCGATGTTAGCTATCCATTTGGTTATGGCTTGTCGTATACTACTTTCGAATACAGTAATTTGACGACATCTGTTGATACTTTTTCGACAAACGATATCATCAGCTTTAGTTTCACAATAAAAAACAAGGGTAAAGTGGACGGAAAAGAAACCGTGCAGCTTTATATAAGCGATTTGGAAAGCGAACATCCGCGGCCGCTAAAAGAACTCAAGGCCTACAACAAAATCAGCCTAAAAGCAGGAGATGAGCAAAGCCTTACATTTACCCTAAACTTGCGCGATTTTAAATATTGGCATCCTGGATTAAAGGATTGGATTATTGAACAAGGTACTTTTGAAATTGGCATTGGTGCATCGGCTGCCGATATTAGGTTAACGCACAAAGTAGAATATACACAATAATGATAATAGATATTTAAACCAAACTAAAACAGAATTTATGGCATCATCTGCACCTGTGAACACAGGAAATCAAAGCACTTACACACCCGGCGTAAATTATAAACCGGCATTGGCTCTGTTGAGCTCACTCTTTTTTATGTGGGGATTTATTACCTGCTTAAACGATATTCTAATTCCGCATCTCAAGGCATTGTTCGACATGAACTATACCATGACCATGCTGATTCAGTTTACATTTTTTGGGGCTTACTTCCTTGTTTCGCTTCCTGCCGGTAAAATTGTAGAGAAAATAGGCTACAAAAATGGCATCATTTTAGGTTTGAGCATTACCGGAGTGGGCGCACTTATGTTTTTCCCGGCATCTGAGCTAATAAGCTATGCCGTATTTTTGAGCGGATTTTTTGTTTTGGCCAGCGGAATCACCATTCTGCAAGTGTCGGCAAATCCCTATGTTTCTATTCTGGGAAGTCCTGAAACTGCCGCCGGGCGATTAAACATGACTCAGGCACTTAATTCATTAGGTACCACCGTGGCTCCTGTATTTGGTGGAATGATGATTCTGGCCGATAATGTGGAAAGTAATGTTGAAAAAGCACAATTGGTGCAAGGTCCTTATATTGGTATTGCGCTTACATTATTTGTAATAGCTGCCATTTTCTTTTTTGCCAAATTGCCAAAGATTGTGAGCCGACAAGACGATGGTGTAGTGAGTAGCAGCATTCTTCGCCATAGACATTTGGTGTTGGGTGCCATAGCCATATTTGTTTATGTGGGAGCCGAAGTTTCTATTGGTAGTTTTATGATTAACTTTTTTGGTGAACCCAATATTGCCGGTTTAAGCGAATCGGAAGCTGCACATCTGGTGGCACTTTATTGGGGCGGTGCCATGATTGGCCGTTTTCTGGGGGCAATTTCGCTTAGCGACATTCAGGAAAGCAAACGAAATATTATGATTGCGGGTGTTACGGTTTTAGCCTATTTTCTGGCTTGGTATCTGGCAAAAGATGCTACATTAGCTGCCATGTATATGATATTTGTTCTTGTGAATATTGTTGCCTTTAAAATTGGTAAAAACTCTCCTAGTCGCACTTTGGCTGTTTTTGCTGTGAGTGTGGTTATATTGGTTAGCCTTACTGTATTTTTTAACGGTAAACTTGCCATGTGGACATTAATTGCCGTTGGCTTGTTTAACTCCATTATGTTTCCTACCATTTTTACTCTTGGTATTGATGGTTTGGGTAAAGAAACCAGTAGAGGAAGTGGTGTTTTGGTGATGGCCATTGTGGGTGGAGCTATTATTCCGCTTATTATGGGTGCTTTAGCCGATACCATTGGCATTCATCTTTCGTTTTTGATTACCCTTATTTGTTATGCGTATATTGCTTATTATGGTTTAATAGGATATAAGAGAGTGCATTAATTTTAGTTAGTTATTATTTTTACTTAAACGGATGGATGGCAATTCATCCGTTTTTTTGTGCCATGATGTACCAATAGGTTCGGCTTTTGCTGAGGGCATTTTGCAACATTTTGCCCGGTTTTTTCAGTTATTTAGAGTTCGCGAATTAGTTAGAACCTATGCCTAGCCATTTATTTAGACTAGCTTTCCTGTTCAAATCTCAAAAATCATAGTCGGACTTTATAAAATCATAGTCGGACTTTCATAATTTATACATCCATACAAGTTTGTGCTTACTTCCTATTTGCATTAGCATTCACCCACTACTCAATGAGCCAAGTATGGGTGAAGAAATTTATACGCACAGTTTCAATACCCATGCTGAGGATATCGAGCGTTTTGCTCTCGATATTTTTGAACATACAGCACCCCATAAAACACCAACGCCCGCTTTTAAAAAGCAGGCTTTTAAATAGGGGCTGCTGAAATAACGCTAAAAATAAATTCCTTAGCATATTACTTCTATAAATTATAATTTCGCATGCAAGCTTTTTAAAGTAGAAAGTGTGAAAACCCTATACTAAAATATGATAAGGTAATAGGGTAGTAATTAAAGCTACAGTTTTTTTTCTACTAAGGTTAGCCCAAGTGTAAGTGCGTAAAAAAAACTTATTGAATTAGGCATTTAGGTAGTAGAGCAAAAAATATGCAAGCAAAGGAATTAATTTAAAGCAAATATTTAGTAGCCTATAAGTACTATATTATAGATAATCAGACACTTAGTGGTGAAATATTTGTAGTAGAAATTAACTGGCGCTAATTCAAAGGTGCGTAGCACCGAAATCCCCCCCGTTCGGCTTAGGCTCCTGCCTAAGTCGCCAATATTTTTCATGGCTT
>DYOH01000091.1 GCA_020720625.1 Acetofilamentum sp.
ACTGTTACAGCATTTAATAAAAATCAACGCTGGCAGGGTTTTTAGACTAGACTCAATCATGTTTTTGGAGTATTATTCTACGGTTTTGTACTATTTAGTATCAAAAAAAACGTTTGCAATATTTGCAAACGCTTTATGATGTTATATTTATGATAATCACAACGATATGGCTGCTTCAAACAGTAAGCCTTTGAAATTGGCTTCTGAACCATACTTTACAAAATCCAAATAATTTTGGTTCACATATTCTAATTTCATCAGAATATTCTCGGTCATTTTCCATCCGGCTATTGCCTGAATACAATCGAAGGCAAAGTTCATCAAAATTTTGATTTTAGAATCTATACGCTGCTTTTCTAAGATCTTTTAGCGATTTTATTGGAAATGGCGGATTTAGGTGCTTGTTCAAAAACTGGTAGATTTTAAGACGGCTTTCGATGGCAATTTTTTTATCGGTGCGATTAAAGGAATGTCCGCCGGGTGCATCTTGGTATATTTTGTATTCAAATTTTTTACCTTCTGCTTTTAGTGATTTTATCAAATGCTCTACTTCTAGCACGTTTACGTCTTCGTCGTTTGTATTGGTGTGTATAAGTAAAGGTGTATTTTTCATTTTGTGTACATTCCAGGCAGGCGAGCGTTTTCGGTATTCTTCTACATTCTGGTAGGCACTTTGGCCTATGTGGTGCTCCGCTTCGTAAAGTTGTCGGTATTCTTCAGTTTTGTATCCCATCCGGGCAATCAGGTCGCTCACGGGAACTCCGGCATAAGCCGCCTGAAAATCATTGGGATGGTCAAAAATATTCATTAAAGCTAATAAGCCTCCATGCCTCCATCCAACAATGCCCACATGCGATGCATCCACAATTTCGTAGTTTTCAATCATAAATTCTTTGGAGGCAAATACGTCTTCTATTTCCAGGCCGTCATAATCTATTTTTTATTGTGTCCGACACCATAGCCCGTGCTGCCTCTGTATTCCGGGGCTACAATGATATTCCCTGGGTTACCAGTTCGCGCACGATATGGGTATAATAGGTATCAAAACTGGCATGAACGCCTCCGTGGGGAAGCACTATAAGCGGATATTTTTGCCCTTCTTTCACTGTTTTGGGTATAAATATGTATGACCAAAACTTGGTTGGATTTCCGGCACCTTGGCTGCTTGGATTTTTTTCATTCCACACAGGAGGGCCTGTCATAAATACTTTATCTACATAGCATAAATCGCCTACTTTATTGAACCACAATACATCGTCGATTTGTTTTTCGAGTGCATCCAACCGATGTTGCAGCATTTCGTTTTGTTTGTTGAGTATTTCTATAATTTCCGTATTCGATACCTCTTGCGTATTTGCTGCTATGCTTGCAATCATCATAAGAAATAAGATTATTTTACACTTCATGGTTTATTTTTTGCTTTTAGGTTAAATTATTTGTATCTGCTGCTAGTTTAAAACTCTTTCAATGGCCACCATGTTGTCGTGAAAGGCCGTGCCATGCCCCATGTCGGTTTCGCGTCCAAGGCTCAGTTGGTTTGGATTGCTCATTTCGTTTAGCAATTGCCAGCCATTGTGTATTAGAACGGCGTTTGGATACATACCAATGTCAAAGCGTGCTTCTATTGTAATGCTTCCTCTGTTGTTGTAAATGCGAATTTTATCGCCTTCGCTAATTTGCTTTGCACTTGCCAGTTCCGGACTAATGTATGCAAGTGGTTTCGGGTCGACTATTTTTATACTGTTTAAATTGCCAAATTGACTATGAATCCGGTTTTTTGTGTTAGGCGACATTAAGTAGAGCTTGAATTCTGAATTATTCTCACCTTCTTTTAGATGCGTGTAATCAGGTAAAGGAGAAACATTCCAAAGTTCTTTGGCTTGCGAAGAATATAATTCAATTTTTCCACCAGGGGTGTTAAACTTCATATCTTCGAAGGCTATTTCCTGGTGAGAAGCGGCAATCTGAGGGCCTTTTTTTAGGGCCTCCCAATTTAGTTCTGGGAAAGGTTTAAGCAATGATTTTAAATAATTTTCGGTGCTTTTATCATCTGGTTTAAGCAGATGCTTATCAATCTCTTCTTGCGGTATTTTTAAGTATTGTGCTAATTCGTAATATATTTGTGTCTCGGGTTTTACTTCGCCGGCAGGCTGCACAAGCTTTTGGCGCAGTTGCATGTATGGATTCCAATATCCTCCAACAAAATCGCTTTGCTCAAACATGTTTTTGGCAGGCAGAATAATATCGGCTTCCAGGGCTGTATCTGTAAAAAATTGCTCCACCACTACCCTGAATTCTAATTGTCTTATGGCTTTAATTACCGTAGGGGTTTCGGGGTTTTGTGAAACCGGATTTCCACGTTCTATCCACATCATCTTGATAGGTGGGTTTTGTTGTGCCAGCATATCCTGTCCCAAACGAGCCATGGAAATAGTGCGGCGGAAAAGGGCTTCGGAGTTAATTTCGGGATAATAACTTTGAGGCTCTTTTGTTTGGTCGAATATATAGCTTTGCAAATTGGCGTAATGCCAAGTAGCACCTTTTTTGCCGATATTGCCTGTAATAATCTGCAAGGCCAGCAAGCAGCGGATTGTTTGTCCACCGTTTGAATATCGTTGCATTCCATAGCCTGGAACAATTGTCATGGGTTTTGTGGAAGCTATGAGCTTAGTGAGGCTTAAAATTTCATTTACGCTAATGCCCGTAATTTTTGCTGCCCATTCTGGGGTATTTTGTTCGATATTTTTGCAAAAGGCCTCGAATCCGTGAACGTATTTATCAATAAATGGCGAATCTGTTTGATTATTTTTTACTAGCAAATGTGCTATCGCCAATGCAAGGGCTCCGTCTGTTCCGGGTTTAATGCGGTAAAAATGGTGTGCGTAGGCGGCAGTTGGGCTTTTGCGCGGGTCTATGAGCACTACTTTTGCACCTTGGTCTATGGCTTTTTGGATGTGAATAATTTGCTGAACATTTGTTTCTACCGGATTTTTTCCCCATATTATGATTAGTTTGGCGTTTTCTAAATCCCAGGGAGCATTGTGTTTGTTTTCTCCAATCATTAATCTGGTGGCCTCTAAACCTGCCGGCCAGCAAAGATTACCATAAGTACTTGTGGCACCGCCAAAGAGACGCCAAAATGCTTTGCTAAATCCGTTTAATTCGCCCGACATACCGCTGGCATAATAGAATAAGATGCTTTGCGTACTGTATGTTTTTTTAAAATATTGTAGCTTTTCTGCAATGGTTTTATAGGCTTCATCCCAGCTAATGCGTTCAAAAGTTCCATTGTTTTTTTTCCGCAATGGATAGATTATTCGTTCGGGGCTGTTTGCTCTTTCGATGTAAGATAATCCTTTGAGACAAACTCCTTCGGGCGTGGCTTTGTTGGCATCATGCGGGAAAATACGTTTTATTTTATTGTTTTCCACTTGCACCATCAAGCTGCATGAGCTATAGCAATTGCGCGGACAAACAGTTGAAATGAGCTCCATAGATTCTATTTTGTGGTAAAAATACTATTTTTTTAGCTTTTATTTGCAGACATTTTTTTTCAATTTTTACTGTATACTACAATCTTTCAAATTTACTTGCATTGATATTCTGTTATGATATTTTCAAAGATATTTTATGTTGATAAATATTGACTGAACGCTTGGTCAATGAAAAAATTGTTGTAATTTTGACCAGTTGTTCAATGCAAAACTGTTGTAATATGTCGCCGCGTACAAATAAGCAGTGGGAGAGTTTGAGAGCCGAGAAGCGTGAACTTATCAAACAAACGGCATTAGAGCTTTTTGCCAACGAAGGCTTTCACTCCACCAGTATCGAAATGATTGCTCAAAAAGCCAAAATATCAAAGGGATTATTGTATAATTATTTTGAGAGTAAAGAAGATTTGCTCAAAGAGATTATTTATTCAGCATCTAACGAACTCTGGGAAAAATTTGATCCCAATCATGACGGTATTCTTACCGATGAGGAGTTTATCTATTTCATTAGAGCCACATTGTATGCTATAGAAGCCAATCCATTGTTCTGGCGCTTGTATACGGTGCTAATGCTCAAACCAAACATTGTGCATATAATCGGTCAGGAGCTTATTAAAGCATCGGCAATGCATATTCATGTGCTTTTGGAGTATATTAAAATAAAGGCCCAAACGGATGTCGAAACCGAAATGTTTGTGTTTTCATCCATGTTAAAAGGCGCTATTCTTCAATTTGTTTCGGCTCCCGAAATGGTTCCAATGGCCTATATCGAAAAGCATATAACCAGTTTTTATGCATTTAGGTATAAGATAGATTTACAAAATATTACATCCAAATAATTATTATTTACTTTAACTATGGAATTTATGAACACAAAAAAAATTCTGTTGATTCTGTTGATATCTATAAGTGGCGGAATTGTGCTCCAGGCGCAGACAGCCACCGAAATTATCAAAAAAGCCGACGCAAAAATGCGTGGCGAAACTTTTTATGGTGAAATGTCGATGACCATCGTGCGCCCTACCTGGGAGAGAACCGTAAAGTTTAAGAGTTGGGGAATGGGGAGCGAGTTTTCTTTGGCTCTTGTTACTTATCCACCCAAAGAGCAGGGACAAACATTTCTGAAGCGCCAAAACGAAATGTGGACTTGGAATCCGACCATTAACCGATTGATTAAACTTCCCCCATCTATGCTTTCACAAGGCTGGATGGGCTCCGACTTTTCTAACGACGATTTGCTCAAAGAATCTTCGCTCGTAAACGATTATCAACATAAAATTGTGGGCGATGAAAAGATAGACGGACATTTGTGCTGGAAAATTGAGTTGATTCCATATCAAGATGCTGCTGTTGTTTGGGGCAAAATTATTAAATGGATTAGTAAATCGGAATTTAACCAAATGAAAACTGAATACTTCGACGAAGAAGAATATTTGATTAAAACTGAGTTGGCTTCTAATATTCAATTGATGGGTGGTAAACGACTGCCCACACACATGGAAATTATTCCTGCCGACCAACCCAAACATAAAACCATGGTGGATATTACCAAAGTGGAATTCGATAAGCCTTATGAAAATGAGTTTTTTACTCAGCAAAATATGAAAAGGGTAAAATAGTACCTTTTATGATTTTAAATTTTATTAAACATAGAAATAATGATACTAAAAAATGCCTGGCGAAATATTTGGAGAAATAAACGGCGAACGCTTATTACTGCATCTTCGGTATTTTTTGCCGTATTTTTTGCCTTACTTATGCGCTCTGTGCAATTGGGTACACTCTATAAAATGGTAGACGACACAGTAGACGCATACAGTGGTGCGGTGCAGGTGCATGCCAAAGGCTATTGGGACGAAAAAACTGTGAACAACAGTTTTTTGCGCGATGCTCTTATGGAGTCTAAAATATTTGAATTAGTGAATGTGCGGGCTGTAGTACCTCGTTTCGAATCATTTGCCCTTGCATCTAGTGGCCCAAAAACCAAGGGGGTGATGGTGATTGGTATAGACCCCGATGTGGAAAACGCTTTCTCCGGTATTGCCAAACGAGTGAGGCTGGGCGATTACCTTACTGATAACGAGCAGGCTGTTCTATTGGGTGCCGATTTGGCCGATTATCTGGGTTTGCAAATTAATGATACTGTGGTGCTTTTGGGACAGGGATACCAAGGTGTTTCTGCAGCCGGAAAATACCAGATTAAGGGATTGGTTAAATTCCCGAATCCTAAAATTAATAAGGCCATGCTTTTTATTCCCATTGGGCAAGCTCAGATGCTCTATGGTGCCGAAAATAGATTAACTAGCCTGAATATCGGTTTGCATAATAATCTGCTCTCTATTCATTTATCAAACAAAATAAAGCAAAATACCAATCTCGAAATGTACGAAATAATGCCGTGGGAAGAGATGATGGTGGAATTTGTGCAAATGATTAAAACAAAGAATGTAAGTAGTACTTTTATGCTGGCTTTGCTATACATTATTGTTGGTTTTGGGGTTTTGGGAACTATTATCATGATGGTGAGCGAACGTATGAGAGAGTTTGGTATATTGGTGGCCATGGGTATGAAAAAAAGATTACTTGCATTGATTGTGATAATGGAAACCGTACTTATTGGCTTTCTGGGATTGATAGCCGGAGCAATTTCTTCGTTGCCAATTATTTGGTATTATGCACATAATCCCATAAGGATAGAAGGAGAAATGGGGCAAATGTACGAAGAGTTTGGTGTGGAGCCGGTTATAAAATTTATGATGGAACCAACGGTGTTTTTTAATCAAACCTATGTGGTGTTGCTTATTGTGCTGGTTTCGGTAATTTACCCCATAGCCAAAATTGCTTCCATTAATCCGGTGAAAGCCATGAGAATGAATTAATATATACGAACATGATTTTAAAAAATGCATGGCGCAATATCTGGCGCAATAAACGCAGAACTTTAATCACCATAGGCTCTGGATTCTTTGCCGTGTTTTTTGCGGTTATAATGCGTTCGGTGCAATTGGGTTCTTATGATAAAATGATAGGAGATGTGGTTAATTCTTACACCGGATATTTGCAAATTCATGATAAAAAATATTGGAACGATAAAGTGATTGAGAATACTTTTGTACGCGATACTTTGCTGGAGCAACAAGTGATGCAGGTAAAATATGTTAATGCGGTGGTACCTAGATTAGAGTCTTTTGCATTGGCTTCGCATCTGAATAAAACAAAGGGTGCCCTGGTGATTGGAATACATCCCGAAACGGAGAATAAAATGATAAATTTGAGCGAAAAACTTCGTGCTGGATCCATGATTTCTACTGCCGAAGATGGTGTTTTGGTTGCCGAAGGTTTGGCCAAATACCTTAAATTAGGTGTGGGCGATACTTTAGTGTTGCTTGGGCAGGGATACCAAGGAATGTCTGCTGCCGGAAAGTATCCGGTACGCGGATTGCTGTATTTTCCATCGGCCGAATTAAACGGCCGCATGATTTACCTTAGTTTGGCTTCGGCACAGGAGCTATATTCTGCCTACGACCGTCTTACTTCGCTAAACATTAGTATTGACGAGCCAATACATTTACGTTTGGTAGAGAAGAAAGTTGCTAAGCTGGTGGATGCGCAAAAATATGGGATTATGATGTGGGATGAAATGCTGGTGGAACTTGTGCAAATGATTCAAATGGATAATATGGGAGGTATTATTATGCTGGCCATTTTGTATATCATTATTGGTTTTGGCATTTTGGGTACTGTAGTGATGATGACCACTGAGCGTATGCGCGAGTTTGCTATTCTGGTCGCTTTGGGTACACACAAAAGTGTTCTTTCGCTGATTGTTTCTGTGGAGACTTTCTTTTTAGGAATATTTTCTGTAATTACGGGAGCTTTAGGGGCTTTGCCAATTATCTGGTATTTTCATTTGCATCCAATACCGCTTACTGGTGTGGCCGCACAAAGTATGTTGGCTTACGGGCTCGAACCGGTGGTGCCTTTTGCCTTACGTTGGGATTTTTTTCTCAATCAGGCCTATGTTATTCTGGCTATTATTCTCATTAGCTTAATTTATCCTTGGGCGAAAATAGCTTATTTATCAGTAGTAAAAGAAATTAAACATTAATATTATGATGATTATACAAATTGCCTGGCGAAATATTTGGCGAAACAAACTACGTAGTTTGGTTGTTATTATTGCCGTTACACTGGGCTTAATAGGTGGTATTTTTTCTAGTGCCCTTATGAAAGGCATGTCGGACGAAAGGGTGGAGTCTGCCATAAATAACGAGTTATCGGATATTCAGATTCATCATCCTAAATATTTGGAGAACAACGAAACGGAGTATATCCTTCCGAATGTTGCGAATTTGGAGTCTTTTTTACATTCTGTACCACGGGTTAAGCAGTTTAGTGCACGTTTGCGGGTGGTAGGAATGGCCAGTACGGCCGAATCCGGGGTGGGGGCTAACATTATTGGTATAGATCCCGAAATGGAGCTTCAAGTTACTTTTGTGCACCAATTTTTAGACTCGGCCTCCGGATATTTCGACGAAGCCAAGAAAAATCCAGTAATTATTGGTCAAAAACTTGCCGAGAAACTAAAAGTGCATCAGCGTTCTAAGATTGTGCTTACTTTTCAAGATAATGAAGGAAATTTAGTTGGCGGGGCATTTAGGGTGGTGGGTATTTTTAAAACCAGCAATACCATGTTCGACGAAACCAATTTGTTTGTGCTAAGAAGCGATTTGGCACGATTAACCGGATTTTCGCCTGAAACTTCAAACGAAATAGCCATTAGGCTTAGTTCTCACAAAGAGGCCGTAAAGCTGGCTTCCGAATGGAAGAATAAATATCCGGAGCTGGCCGTGGAATCGTGGAAGGAAATATCGCCCGATTTGGCTATGATGACCGATTTTATGGACCAGATGATGTATATTTTTCTCATTATTATTTTGTTGGCTCTAGGTTTTGGCATTGTAAATACTATGCTGATGGTGGTGCTTGAAAGGGTGAAAGAGCTGGGAATGCTTATGGCTATTGGCATGAACAAGGTAAATGTTTTTCTGATGATTATGACAGAAACCATATTGCTATCGCTTACGGGAGGCGTTTTGGGTATGCTAATTAGTGCATTGCTTGTAAATTATTTCAATAAGGAGGGCATTAATCTGGCGGCTGTGGCCAATGGCATGGAATCTTTTGGCTTTAGTGCATGGATTTACCCGGATATTGAGCCCGATTTTTATTTCGGACTGAGTGTGCTGATTATTCTTACAGGCATTATTGCCTCTGTGTATCCGGCGCGTAAGGCCATTCGCCTTAATCCGGCAGATGCCGTTCGTACCGATTAATTTTTTATTCGCTTTAATATTAAAATATAAATAGTTATGGAAGTTATAGCAATTAATAATGTATATAAGACTTATGTAGAGTCTGAGATTGAAGTAAAAGCAGTGAGAGGAGTTAGTTTGCGTTTTCAGCAAGGCGAATTTGCTGCCATTGTGGGGCCCAGTGGTTCCGGTAAAACCACTTTGCTTAATTTGCTTGGGGGACTTGATACTCCAACCGCTGGAGAAATTACAATTGGAGGTACGCACATTCATCAGCTTAAACCTTCGAAACTTATTGATTTTAGGCGCGACAACATTGGTTTTGTTTTTCAATCGTACAATCTTATTCCGGTGCTTACGGCAAAAGAAAATATTGAATTTATTATGCAATTGCAAAAACGGGCTAAAAAAGAACGCGACCAGCGTTCTCTGGAATTACTCGAAGCCGTTGGCCTGGCCGACAGAGTAAATGCCCGTCCGGCAAAATTATCGGGCGGACAACAGCAGCGTGTGGCTGTGGCAAGGGCATTGGCCTCTAAACCAAAATTTATTCTGGCCGACGAACCTACGGCCAACCTCGACTCTGTTTCTACTGAAAAATTGCTCGATATTATGGAAAAACTAAACCGCGAAGAGAATATAACCTTTATTTTTTCGACGCACGACACACGCGTGATGAAAAAAGCCAGAAGGGTAATTACGCTAGAAGACGGACTTGTGTTGAGCGATGTAATAAAATAGTTTTTTTGTCTTGTGGATGGGCTTTTAAATTCGTAAATAGCTCATCCATAATTATAAATATGTTAATCATAATTTTTAGCGGAAGAATGCGAGTAAGAATATTTTTTTTGCTGATGATTTTCAGCTCCTATATTATGGCTCAGAAGGTGGAGTTAAATGGCTATTTTACCAATATGCAGTCGTTTATGTTTTCTGATTTAGACGGACCCTGGATTAGCGATAATCTGGTGCACAACCGCTTGAACCTTTTTCTCTATCCCAACGATAAATGGACCCTTAGCGTGCAAGTACGCAATCGGATATTTACAGGAACATCGGTACAAAGTGCTGCTTTTGCCGAAAGTATGAACAAAGATATGGGGATTACCGATTTGAGTTTTCATTCGGTAAATGAACAATCGGTGCTTGTAAATCATTGTATAGATAGGGCTTATTTGAATTTCAACGGTCAAAAGTTTGAAATTACAGCCGGACGGCAGCGTATTAATTGGGGGCAGAGTTTTGTCTGGAACCCAAACGACGTGTTTAATACCTATAGTTTTTTCGATTTTGATTATGCCGAAAAGCCCGGTGCTGATGCGCTCCGTTTACAGTATTATCTCAGCTATGCATCGAATGTGGAAATTGCCGCTAAATGGAACAATAATCAAAAAGCAACTGTGGCCATGCGCACTGTAATTAATGCTGCCGGATACGATTGGCAGCTTATGGCCGCTCTGATGAATGAAAGCGATTGGGTGCTTGGTGGTGCTTGGACCGGAAACATCAAGTCGGTGAGTTTTACCTGCGAGTTTAGTTATATTTTTCCGAAGGATAGTTTTTCGGCATCGCAGGACTTATTTTTAATTTCATCCGGATTTAGCTATAGTTTCGAAAATTCGCTTATGCTGCAAACTGAGTTTTTGTATGCTTCGCTAGATGGTAGTGTGCGTAGTTTCGAAAGTTTCTATTATGGCGATTTATCGGTTAAAAATTTGGCTTTTACCGAGTATAATTGGTTTGTGCAGGCGGCGTATCCTATTACTCCATTGCTTAGTGCCAATTTCTCGGCAATGCTTTATCCCCAAATCAAAGGCTTTTATCTTGGACCAAGCTTTAACTATTCGCTCAGCGATTTTGCCGATTTTGGTCTGATTTTACAAAGTTTTAGCGCTGAATTTACGGACATCAATGGCGACATAAAACGCCAGCAGTACAATTTTGCCTTTTTGCGACTTAAATATAGTTTCTGATGCTGACTCTTTTACCGAAGGCTTATCTTAGCCTGTTGTCGTAATCCCGATTTAACGGCAGAGGCTAAGTTAATCCCAGGGCATGATGCGATGCTTCTTTTTTTATTATTCCCAATTTTCCGTGCGTTTCCACACACGTTTACCAAGAGCAAATCCCTGACGGGATTAATTTTTATCAACAAGAAACAAATCAACGAATCAACAATTCATATACAAACACTGCTTAAATTTTATTCTCCCATTTTTTTAATCGCAAATTACATTCGTTTATTGGCAAACGCTTGTTAAATGATAATAATTCAGTCAGTTTGATATAAGCTAATTTGAATGAGATAAAACCTTTATCAATTAATTCGTCAAAAATCCATAAAATTCCGTGAACTTCTATTTGATAAGTATTTGCTGTTTTACGAAGATGATTATCACCAGTTAAAATTAGCGCATTTTGTTCTTTTGCTGTTATCAAAACAGAACAATCTTGAATTGATAATCGCGGATATTTTTGTTTTTCTGAGTAGATTTTATTAATGTCGTCAATACTTAGTATTGACAGTTTAGAATTTGAAATAAAATCCTGAATAATAGATTTTTGATATTCATTTTTAAATTCATCAACTACAATATCTGTTGTATAAAAAGTGTATTCAAGTTGAAACAAATAATGAATTAGTCCCAAATCAATCAAATCAAACAAAATATTTGCATCGTTTACAGCAATTTTCATTTCTATTGAAGTAGGGTTCTAAATTCTGACAATTCTACACCAGCTAAATTAGCTGCTTTGCTTAAAGATATTATTTCTTCGGTAGCTGCAAAATAAATTAGTTGGTTAAAGCGATTTGCGTGTTCTGCACCTGAATATTTACCCAAATTTTCTTCATTTTGCAGATGATTTGCTCGAATGTAAATGAAGAATTGTTTTACAAAATTATCATTGACAATCTCTAATGCTTTTGCTCTCATAACCAAGGCCTGAACAGATATTCCATAAGTTTCTTTTATTGCAATAAGCTCTTGCATAGCAAGCGAATTACGTTTGCTTCCAATTTCATTCTTTAAAATATGTTCAGGAATTAATACAGCGCCGGCAAACGAATGACATAATTTCTCGTTATCAGTTTCGGTAAACTGCAATAATAAATGAGCCACTTCGTGTAATGCAGTAAAACGTTTTCGCAATATATCACTATTTTTGTTAAGAACTATTACAGGTATATTTTCTACCGAAGCAGATAAACCGTCAAAATCATTAGAGGTTTCAACTTCAATTATTTTGAAACCATTATCTTCTAATAAATCAAGTAAGTTTACAATTGGAGAGTTACCGATATTCCAAACTTTTCTTAATTCAATTGCAACTTTTTCGATATCTGTTAAATTGGATATGTGCGAATTAGCCAATGGATTGCGAAAAACAGTTTTTTTATTTAAATATTCTTCTATTTCAATATAACGTTCTAAATAATCAATTGCTTTTTCTTTTATTTGGTCTTGCTTTTTTGCCGATAATTTTGACTTTTTGCGAAACTCGATGTTTGTTAATTTATAATTTATTGGTCTAAAAAAGTAATCAATAGATACATTTAAGTTATTAGCTAGTGCCAACAGTATTTTACTATCAGGTAACATTTTTCCTTGTTCGTATTTTCCAATGGCAGCTTTTGAAACGATGTTTTGAATTTTTTCAACCAATTCATCCATTGATAAACCTGCTATTTTTCTCGCTGATTTTAATCGAATAGGAAATATATCAATTAGTTCCATAATTATTTCGCTTTATTACTAGTAGACAAATGTACTATAAAAAAATAAATTTGTCAACCAGCTTTCAATTTAATTTTTAAGTAGTGCGTATTTTTTTTCATAAACGATTTCTAGTAAATATCCAACACCCTTTATATATCAAGTCTTACCTGTATTTAAATCGAAATATTAGTGCTAATTTATTCATTTTTTCTACATTATCAATGAGCAATGTCCCAATTTTGGCAAAAATGCCGCACTTGATTAATTGTGTTGTGTTGGTTTGGGGGTTTTAGGTAAGGTATAAGGTTCATATTTCAATATCGAATGGGCTAAGCCAGGCATTATTTTGGCAATTCACTATTTGAATGAGAATTCCTGTTTCCGGAATAAATGGCCAAAAAGTATGCGGTGCAGCATTACTTTATATTTGTAGTAGCTTTACTAAATTATGGGAGGGTGTGAAGCGGATTTATTTACTGCCTTCTGTGCAGCACTGCTTTGTATGGGGAATATTAGTAATCTGTGTGTCTGTATCACTTTGCGGTGCAACGAAATGATATTTTTTACATTTGGATTTACGAAAGTCAAGTTTTGGGGTACTTTTGGTAATCAGGAGGCTTGCGCTCAGATTGTTTTTTATTCTGCATCTAATTATTAATTGCTTGCAATTTTGGTGATTACGAGGAAAAGCTATTGCCCATTTTGTTAAAACATCAAATAAAATTTGGCAATTGGTCTATAATCTTTATTTATTGGCAAAATTGTGTAACTTTATATTGACCTTCATTTAGATTAAAATGTACTTAATTCACCGCTAACTATTATCAGATTGCCAACATCAAGTTACTTAAACACAATTTGGCATTAGATTAAAAATCTTATAAATAAATAAAAATGATGGAAAATACTGTGAAGTACTCAATTAGTCAAAGTTTTAGGAAATCAGACTGCCTCCTTTTGATGAAATTCTCATACTTGGAAAAAACTCGACCCATGGGAAATATGGCATTTCAAAATCTTTCGAATTATTATTGCCTAATGGCTTCGATATCATAGATATTAATGAGGGTATGGTTGAAGCAGTTTTTGTAAACAAACGCATTTTAGCCAAATTGCCACAGGAAAAATTACTGAAAATACTAAAAGACCGCGTTTTTCCTTTTGTTTCTGAGGGTGAATTGATTAAGGTAGATCTAAAAGTTACAATTTCCTATATTTCTATTGACGAAGATTTATAAGCCTGAAACTTGAATATTTTATTAAATCGGATTACATAATAGTAAGTCCTTTGAGTGGTGTGAAGGATGTGAAGGACAATTTATTAAGGCATTCGGCGGTTGTGGTAATGGAAGAGAATCAGTATTTTGGCGTTTTAACAGCCCTCGATTTGGTTCGAAAACCCCATATTCTCGTGCTGGATTGTCTTTGCTATAAATCTGAGTTGGAGAAAAGCAGTTCTATTGCCAATGCTATATTTTATATGAAAAACGACAATACCGATGTTTTGCCTGTTTTTGAAAACAAAAAATTTATTGGATTGGTATTTAAAAACGATATACATGAATACTATCTCGGACATTACCTCCAATTGAGAAATAAATATGAGCTGGATTCCAAAAGATTAGAAGAATCAAATTTTGAGTATAAGCGCATTATTCAGCAACAAAAGTCCGATTTCGAAAAGCTTGTGGAACAGCGTACCCGCGAATTAATTGACCTTGTGGAAACAAAAGAAAAGTTTATTCGCATAATGGTGCACGAGTTGCGTAATCCATTTAATAGTATTTTGGTTTTTTTAAGCTTATTGCAAAAGAATCTGAATCAATATGAGCCAGAGAAGATCGAAAAATTTTTGACACAGATTTATCGTTCGGCATCCAGTACATTTGATTTACTGATTAATCTATCGGAATGGTTAAATGCCGAACAAAAAAAAATTCCGTATCACCCCGAAAGAATACTTATTTATCCGCTTTTATCCGAAGAAATTATTCTTACTTCTGTGGCGGCAGAACAAGCGTTTTTAATATTCAATCCTTCGAAATCGAAACCGGTGAAAAGATTTTGAAAA
>DYOH01000092.1 GCA_020720625.1 Acetofilamentum sp.
GTTACAGCATTTAATAAAAATCAACGCTGGCAGGGTTTTTAGACTAGACTCATTTATTATTATTCGGACTTAAATACCCTTGAAATTCCGCTATAATATTCAACATTGTGGCCAATCACAGAAAAATATTTAAGTTTAAGATTGCAATAATGAATGTATATCATTATCTTAAACAATATTTTTATGTACTTAATAAAAAAACATCTTAATGGAGCCAGATTTTAGTAAATCAATTGTCGAAAAAATCTCATTTAGGGGAAAAGAATTCTTTTTGAAAAGAGATGATTTGATTCATGAATCGTATAGCGGAAATAAAGCAAGAAAGTTTTTCTCTTATTTTGCAATGGATTTATCTAAGTGGGATACAATAGTTTCTTACGGCGGAAATCAGTCTAATGCCATGTATTCGCTTTCGGCATTTGCCAAACTGAAAAATAAAAAATTCTTATACTACACAAGACCTTTGCCCTGGTACTTAAAGAAAAATCCGGTGGGTAATTTTCGTTATGCACTGGAGAACAACATGGAGATTGTTGAAATTGAAGAATTTAGCCTAATAAGAGTTTTAGATAACGAATTTTTTATTAAACAAGGTGGCGCAGAAAAGTATGCCGAACAAGGAGTAAAAATGCTGGCAGATGAAATTGAGCATTTCGCTGCGAAAAACAAAATAGAGGATCTCAGTATTTTTCTGCCATCGGGAACAGGCGCCACCGCATTGTATCTTCAGAAACATTCAAAATTTAGAGTATATACTACTCCATGCGTTGGCGACAGCGAATATTTACGTCTGCAATTTTCGCAATTAGAAAAGGATGAATTATTCTATCCAACCATATTGGAGCCAGAAAAAAAATATGCCTTTGGTAAACCGTACAAAGAATTTCAGGAAATTTGGTTAGCAGTAACTGAAGAGACAAAAAAACCTTTCGACCTACTTTACGACCCGCTAGGATGGCTAATGCTTGAAAAATATAAGCATACTATGGGTAATAATGTAATGTATATTCAATGTGGCGGAATTTTGGGAAACGAAACGATGCTCAACAGATATAACCGAAAAGCATCACAGGAATAATACAATTCATTGATTATCAAATAAATACATACATATTTTAAAATATATGCAGCTGCAAACTAAAAACATGCGACGAGGGAAGTAAATGACTATTTCCGGCATTAGTAAAAGCGTAATCCAGAGAAAATTGCTTTATCCTGAGACCAAATCCAAAACTTGATTTTAGCGTAAGAAAAAAATTCTGATTATCAGAATGCATTTTTTGCAACTGATTGAATCCTGTGCGTAAAAAAAATATTTCTTTATATGCTGCTTCGATACCCAATGCCGGCGAAAGACTAAAATAAGTTGTAGAAATAAATGCATTGGTCTGAATAGGAAACACAGATTCGATATTACATTCAGGAGCCAAAGTAAATTCATTGTAAGAAAATTTACCGGAAAATGCAAAAACAATTTTTTGCGGACTTATTTCAGTTCTATTATAATTTAATGGTAATAAAGAATCTAAATCATACTTTTCCCACTCCTGCGTATTAATTTTCCAAAAAGTATAGCTTCCGCCAAAATCTTTATAAATAAAGCTAAAATCAAAATGTCGAAATTTTTTCTTCACCGACCAATCGATACCAAAACCAAAAGCAGAAGAAAAATTGCCAGTATGTCGATATAAATATTTGGAATTGAAGCCCCAAAACCAACCGGAATTACCAATTGGACGAGCGATTGCTAAAAATAAAGCGTAATCTGCCGAACTAAAATAACTAATCTTGTTGAAATCAAAATTTCCGGTGGTGTCGAGCATCTGCAATGTATTTTGAATATTATCCACGCCTACTCTCAGTAATGATATTGAGAAAGCCGTATTTTGCTGTTTAATTAAAAAAGCAATAGCAGATAAATTGGCCAGATTTCCATATAAACGCTGATTTGTAACTCCAAATTGATATCCGACCGAGTCGGTTAACATTGATGCGGGATTATTCTGAGAAGCCCACACAGCCGGTCCTAAATGATAGGATGATTGCCCCAGTCCACTAGATTTTGCATTGCAACTCAAATTCAGAAAATCGTTTGAATAGCCAGAAAATTGAGCCAGAACAGGATTCTGAATGCCGAATAACACAAAAAGTAAAAAACATACTTTAGAAGAAAAAAAACTGAACATTTGACAAATTATCTTGTTACCTTTGCCCAAAGCTAAATATTTTTATTTGTTTTGCAGAATAATTGAACAATCTGATACAATTTTATTTTATGAATACAATTCGAAAAAATATACCAAACAGCCTAACGATATTAAATCTTTGGATGGGCAGTATTTCGGTCTTTATATCGCTCAATGGATTAGACTTAAAATGGGCTTTTGTTTTTATGGTAATTGGTGCTATTTTTGATTTTTTCGATGGATTTACGGCCAGAGCGCTAAAGGCCTATTCGGAGATTGGAAAAGAACTGGATTCATTGGCCGATTTGATAAGTTTTGGTCTTGCTCCCGCAGCAATTTTATTTCGATTGATATGTTTATCAACAAATATTCAGCTTGCAGAATATTCCAACTTTAGCATTTATATGGCCTTACCGCTATTTAGTTTGCTCATTGTTGCCTTTTCTGCTCTGCGATTGGCAAAATTTAATATTGATGTAAATCAAAAAACTGAGTTTATAGGCTTGCCAACACCTGCAAATGCCTTATTTATAGGTTCGCTCATTTTTATTGAATCCACCGATTATATGTATTTTTTGCTCAGACCAGAATCGCTTATATTCATAAGTATTCTATTTTCTTATCTGCCGGTTTCTAAGCTTCCGATGTTTTCTTTCAAAATTAGTAAGTTCAATTTTAAAGAGAACAAATATCAATTTGTCTTACTTGGTTTTGCCATTGCATTTATTATCCTTCTTAAAGTTAAGGCTCTGTTCTTTATTATGATAAGCTATCTTGTATTAAACTTTATCAGATTTTTAGCACAAAAATGAGCATTAAAAAAAAAGATAAATGCTGATAAATTATTATCTTTGAACAGTGAAAATTTTTTACCTACAGTAATTATACAAATATGAAATTTATAGCAGAAATAAACGTAATGCCATTAAAAGCCCTGCTCGACCCACAGGGTAAAGCAGTTACACAGACATTGCAAAATACCGGTTACAAAACAGTAAGTGATGTAAGAATAGGGAAACACATCCATTTAAGTCTGGAGGCCGACTCAGAAGCTCAAGCCCATGAAAAAGTAAGCACCATTTGTAAAACTGTTTTAATTAATCCGATAATGGAAGGTTTTGAGTATATTTTAAAAACCGAATAAGCTACAAAAAAAAGACATCGGATAAATAAAAAATCATTATCCGATGTCTTCTAAATATATTTCGAAACTAGGGTAATTTGGCTATTTCAGTAATTCCAAATTTAACTTTTTGTCCCATTTGCACTTTCACTTCGCTTCCCAAAGGTAAAAAAATATCCACACGCGAACCAAATTTAATAAACCCAAGCTCATCATTTTGTTTTACTTGCATACCTTCCTGCATATAACAAACAACTCTTCTGGCCATAAAGCCGGCAATTTGACGCAGTAAAATATCATGTTTTCCAGTATTAAGACCAATACTTGTGCGCTCGTTTAAGGTGGAAGATTTTGGATTGATGGCCAAAAGATATTTGCCCGGATGGTATTTATAATAACTAATTGTACCATCAATGGGAACCAGATTTTTATGAATATTCCATGCCGACATAAATATCGATACTTGAATTCTTTTGTCCTTAAGATATTCATCTTCTGTAATTTCTTCAATAGCCACAATTTTACCATCTGCCGGAGCTAAAATGGTTTGTGGTGCCGAAGCAAATTCACGGGGTGGATTTCTAAAAAAGTTGGTAAAGAAGAACAAAATAAAAATGGCAATTGGTAAAGAACTAAATCTTACAGCCTGATTTTTAGTAAAATAAAAAATAAGAATCTCTACCAAAATTACGAAAGAATAAATAATTGCCAAAGTGGCATAACCTTCTCGATGAATCATATTGCAAAGGATTTTAAATAAATTACTACAATGGGTGTGGCAAATAAAAAGCTATCAAAACGGTCGAGAATTCCTCCATGTCCAGGAAGAATGCTTCCTGAATCTTTCACATGAATACTTCTTTTGTACAAAGACTGAATTAAATCGCCAAAATTACCAAACACAACTACAATTAGTCCGATAACCAACCAATGAACAAAAGGAAGAATGGCAAAATAATTGGATATTATCCAAGCTATAATCAAAGTAGAGAAACCTCCACCAATAGCTCCTTCCCATGATTTCTTGGGAGAAATTCTTTCGAACAAACGATTTTTTCCAAAACTTACCCCAAAAATATATGCAAATGTATCGTTTGCCCATATAAGCACAAAAACTGCTAAGCCTATATACGGGTAAAAATAACCTGGAAAAGTAAGCAGATATATAAAAAGAGCAAAAGGAACCACAATATATACTTGAGAAAACACAGCATAAGACAAATTTACAAAAGGCTTTTGCTGTTTTTTATATAATTCTGCAATAAACACAAATGCATTTAGCATTACGAAAACAAAAAATCCCCAGATTTGCATTTTCTCTTTCCATACAACAAAGGCAAAAAACAAACTGAGGGCAGAAATGCTCAGGAGCCATTTATTAAGCTTAAATCCTTCGCCGCTAGCAAGATTTAAAAACTCGAGCATTCCGAGCGTAATAACCAAAGCGGCAAATACAAAATATAAATACTGATTAAAAACAATGCTGCCAATAACAACAACAGCAAATAAAAAACCGGTTAGAGTTCTGATTACAAAGTTACTCTTCATTATTTGATTCTGTATGTATTATCTCTTCCAGAATCTGCTGCGCAAAGCTAAGTTTACTTTCCTCGGTATATAGTTCAATATCCCCAATTAAAAAAGTTGAATCCTTTTTTGTCATAATAATAGCTTCAACCCCTTGTTGACTAAGGATGTTTTTTGCCAAAATTGCCTGATAAAAATCGGAAAAACTCTTACAAAGCACCCAATTTCTGTTGTGATTAATTAAATTTGTTGCTTCTTGCTCAAATTCAAGTTGTGTGTAAAGATAGTAAATTTTATTCTCTAATTCCTGCTCAAAAATAGCCGGAATGGCATTTTCTTCTAAAAAATCGACCCATTTTTGCGCATCGTCCTTACTATTAGGCGAAAGTACAACTGTCCAGCCGCGCAATTCGGCCAATAAATTAGATGCAAAATCGAAAGAAACATTGGGTACAAAAATAGAGAATTCCAAATCTGAGACTTCGTTCACGGCAGAATAATGAACAATAGCATCAATTTTATATTTCTCCAGAATATCTACATAATATCCGGCGAACTTCATTTCGCTTGTAACACAAAGTTTTTGCCATCCTAAGTGTAAGCTAAGCCAATCGAGCACTTCCGGTGCCATCTGATTTTGAATGTATAGTTCATACACACTTGAATTAATTACCGGATCAAAATCGGAAGTGAGCATAGTTTCAATTTCTTTTTGCCTTAAAATCTCTTCGAGAATTTCTAAAGGCTTATTTCTATTGAAATACCCAATCTGCGTCCATCCGTTAAATTCGTTCAGAATTTGAAGTGCCTTTTGTCTGTGATTCGTCCTTACCAAAAGATCGATATTACCCAATAAAAAAGCAGAGTCTTTTTTAACAAAAACTTCTGCTTCAATATTATTTTGTTCCAATAAGGCTTTACGAAATTGAGCCTGTTGAATTCTGTCGTAAGTTCTGATTACAATCCAATTATCCATATTACTATTTTTGAATTGATTATAAGTTACGAAAAAAATCAAACAATGTCAATTTTATCAGAAAGATTATTTTCTATTTCGACCTCTACTTTAACTTCATTTTCAACATTTAGTTCATCATCTTTCACTTCTTCCGCCACAGATGTAAGCGTTTGAACCTTTTTAAAAGGTCTTTCGCCAAAAATACTAATTAAATCTTCGGTAAAAATAACTTCACGCTCCAACAAAGTCTCGGCTAATTTTTTTAGCCCATCGTGGTGCACCTTTAAAAGATTAATAGCCCGGTCGTATTGTTGAGAAACTATTGCTTTTGCTTCTTTATCAATTATTTCAGCCGTATTCTCACTATATGGTTTTGAGAAGGAATACTCGCTTCTGCCACTAGAGTCAAAATAGCTAATATTTTTTAGTGTATCGCTCATGCCAAAATAAGCCACCATTGCATACGATTGTTTGTTTACTTTTTCGAGGTCGTTGAGTGCACCGGTAGAAATATTTCCAAACACTATTTCTTCAGATGCCCTTCCTCCTAATGTAGCGCAAATCTCATCATGAATTTGCTCCACAGTATTTAATTGCCTTTCCTCCGGCAAATACCATGCAGCACCTAAAGCTCTGCCACGAGGTACAATAGTAACTTTTACCAATGGATGCGCAAATTCAAGAAACCAACTAATTGTAGCATGTCCAGCTTCGTGATAAGCAATTCTTTTTTTCTCTTCGGGAGTAATAATTTTCGACCTTTTCTCCAAACCACCGATAATTCTATCAACAGCATCTAAAAAGTCTTGTTTTTCAATAGCTTTTTTATTTTTTCTGGCGGCAATTAATGCAGCTTCGTTGCACACATTGGCAATATCTGCTCCAGAAAAACCAGGTGTTTGCTTGGCCAAAAACTCGAAATTAACGCTC
This sequence comes from Acetofilamentum sp., assembly GCA_020720625.1. GTDB lineage: Bacteria > Bacteroidota > Bacteroidia > Bacteroidales > DYOH01 > DYOH01. The sequence continues at coordinate 6,725 of DYOH01000092.1, forward strand.
TCGCTCAATTTTAGCGGCTTCATGTGTACCTTAAAGATTTCGCGACGTTCGTTCAAATCGGGCATCTCCACAGTAATTTGTCTGTCGAAACGACCAGCTCTAAGCAAAGCAGGGTCTAAGATATCGGCTCGGTTAGTAGCAGCCAGAATAATTACACCCGTGTTGGTGTCAAAACCATCCATTTCGGTAAGTAACTGATTTAATGTGTTCTCTCTCTCATCGTTAGCGCCAAAATTCGGATTTTTCCCGCGGGCACGTCCAATAGCATCTATTTCGTCAATAAATATGATGCATGGAGCCTTCTGCTTGGCTTGACTAAACAAATCGCGAACCCTTGAAGCACCTACACCCACAAACATTTCAACAAAATCGGAACCAGAAAGTGAGAAAAAAGGCACATTGGCTTCGCCGGCCACAGCCTTAGCTAATAAGGTTTTACCTGTTCCGGGAGGGCCAACCAATAAAGCTCCTTTGGGAATTTTTCCTCCTAAGTCGGTATATTTCAACGGACTCTTTAAGAAATCTACAATCTCGGAAATTTCCACTTTGGCTTCGTCTAGGCCTGCCACATCGTTGAAATTGGTTTTTACTTTATTCTCTTCTTTATCAAACACTTTAGCGCGCGATTTTCCGATGCTAAAAATATTTCCTCCCCCGGCAGCACCGCCACCACTCATTCTTCGGAAAATAAAAAGCCAAATTGCTACTAGTATAATTATTGGTAAAAGCCAACCAATTAACTCACCAACAACGTCTTTTCTGGTTTCGTAACTCACTTCCACTTCCTGAAGTGCCGCAAAATCTTCCTGAGCCTGTTCTAATCTTTTTTCGAACATCTCAATAGAACCTATGGTAAAAAAGAAATGAGGACCGGTTTGACTAATACTGCCAAATCCATTATTCAATTCTTCGGTATATTTTCCGGAATTTACTACTTCAGGTTTTAAATATACTTCTGCCTTTTCGCGATTTACGATAACAATCTTGGTAACTTCCTGATTTTTAAGCATATCGCGTTCAAACTCAACCCAGGATATCTCCTTTGCAGAAGGCCCAAGATTAAATAGCTGCAGAGCGAACAATGCGGCTACAATTAAACCAATAATCCAAAGATTATTGTTATTAAACCCGTTGGGTTTAAAATTATTCTTCTTTTCTGAGTTATTATTTGTTGTCATTATTTGTTGTCATTATTATGCTAAATGATGGTTAATGGTTAATTGGCCAATTCTTATACCAAACTTGAAAATCTGCAAATTAGTCATACTTCATAAAATCAAGCGACATAAAGTCATAAATCGGCATAACGTTGCAGTTCTGCATCAGCCCACAAATTTTCCAGATTATAAAAGCCTCTGAATTCGTCTAAGAATACATGCACCACTACATCTGCATAATCTATTAAAACCCACTGCGAATTTTGGCTACCCTCAATACTTAAGGCTCTTACTTCTAATGTTTTTTTTAGATGATCTTCTATTCCAAAAACGATAGCATCAACCTGTGTAGTGCTACCAGCATGACATATTACAAAATAATCGCAAATAGATTGGTCTAATTTATTGAGATTTAAACTTACAATTTGTTTTCCTTTTTTTTGCTGTATCGCTTCAATTACTTCTTTTACAATTAAATCCGATTTACTGTCTTTTAACTTATTCTTCATATAAAATTACTTCTCCTTTTTTCAACTGCATACAAATATGCATTAAATATGTATATTAATTGGCAAAAATATATAATTTTGTAAAATGAAATCCTATAAAAATAGTTAAAAACTTTTTTGTTTTTCCCATAATGCATTTTACAATCATTCATCACTCTGAACTCGACTCTACAAATAATTTTGCGGCTGCATTGATAAAACAAAATGCGCTTATCGAAAATTTTGTTGTATCTACTGAAAAACAAACGAATGGAAGAGGGCAACGAGAAAATTTGTGGTGGAGCGAGCCCGGTAAAAACTTAAGCTTTTCTATTGTTCTGCAAAATATTAGCTTTGAAACTACCCGAATGTTTGATTTAAATATTATTACCTCTCTGTCCATTATTTATGCTCTTAAACCTTTTTTTTCAGAAATTAAAATTAAATGGCCCAATGATATTTTTGCAAATGGGAAAAAAATTGGTGGGATTCTAATAGAAAATACCATTCAAGGAAATAAAATAGCAAATTCGATTATCGGTATTGGGATAAATGTAAATTCTGAAAAAATGCCTGAATTTCTTGCGAATGCAACATCGCTTGGGATTATTTGCCAACAGAAGTTTGATTTGCATTTAATCCTTACGCAAATACTCGAATCATTTGGAAATGTATGGAATCAAATGTCGATTTACAATTTGCTTGCCACAGAATACAAACAGCATTTGTGGCTTTTGGACAAAAAACACCGGTATTTGGATAAAAATGGTATTTTTATTGGCACTTTAAAAGATGTTCTTCCCGACGGAAAGTTAGTTTTGGCCGACGAATTTACAAATTTGCGCTATTACCATTTTAAAGAAGTGGAATTTATTTATGAATAAAACAAATAAACCCAAAGTGATGAATTTGATTTTTATAATATTCGACAAACTGGATAAATTCTGGGAAAGTAAATCAAACGGAAGAATTGTGGGAAACATAATGATGGTGGTTTTTATTCTATCACTAATCATTATACAATTTAATCGCTGGAATCTAACTCCGGATTTTGTTTTGAGAACATTCGGCAAAAATCACTTCTTTGCCATAGAAATTGTTTTTACCCTGCTTTTGGTGTTCGAAATTATTAGCCTTATCATACACTTATCTAAATCTGTTGCCATAAGCATGGCCAAACAATTCGAAATTTTCTCGCTGATACTTCTTCGAAAAGCATTTAAAGAAATCGGACATCTGGACGAACCCATTATCTGGGATCAGGCCATTCCGGCGCTTAGCAATGCGCTATTAGATACTTTATCGGCCATTCTTATTTTTGCGGGAATCGTACTTTTTAAAAATATTGCTAAACACAGGCCAATAACCGAAGATAAAAGTTTGCAAATAGAGTTCTCAAACATAAAAAAAATTATCAGTCTCGGTTTATTACTTTTTTTTACGGCACTAGGAATATACGATATAGCCATGCTAAGCTTTTACTCAGAAAAGCACGACTTTTTCAATAGTTTTTATACTGCACTCATATTCTCCGATATCCTTATTGTTGTTGTTTCGCTAAAATATAGCCACAAATATTTAATGCTCTTTAGAAATTCGGGATTTGCCATTGCCACTGTATTTTTGAGACTTGCCCTATCAGCGCCAATATATTACAATATGTTTTTGGGTATTTCGGCAATGCTCATTGTTTTATCGCTTTCTTATATTTACAACAGGTTTGATCAGGTTGAAAAATTCGAACGCTAAACCAATACTCATGAAACCTAAATTTAACTTTCATACATACTACCATGCCATTGTGCTGCTAATTGTTACAATAGAATTGCTGTTTATTGCAGCTTCATCTGTACTTGAACAAAATTTGCTTTCCAACAATGTTTTCGTTACATTTTATTTAAAAAAAGCTTCCATATTTTATCAAAGCATCAGAATCTGGTTTCTCCTTTTTTATGTTTTGGATTTGATTGCCGAATGGATACTCTATATCCGAACAAACAAAGGCAAAGCATGGTATTATTTCGCAATAGACAGATGGTACGATATTTTGGGCAGTTTACCGGTTCTCTCCATGCGTTGGCTAAGGCTAGGAAGAATTTATATGATTTTAGAAAACGAAAAAAAATCGAATATAACAGAAAACCCCCTATTTAGAACAGACAAGGACTATTTAACTTATCTGGAAAAGGAATTAAGCGCAAAAATTATGCTTAATGCTTTAAATATAATACAAAAAGAGATAAGCCAAGGTATTCCTTTAATAGACAAATTGCAAGAAGAAATTATTGAACCGCAACGCGAAAAACTAATCGAATTAACCAGAGAACAACTATCGGCAATTGTAAATCAGCTAATAAAAAATTTCGACCAACAATTTAAGCATTACGTTGATGAAAAAGTAAAAATTGCTGTACAAAATAGTCAGGAAATGAAAAATCTGTCCAAAATTCCGATGGTAGGCAATCCGCTAAAAGACAGTATGCAAAAAATTATCTCCGAAATTGTACATCAACTTATTATAGAAGTATTCGATGATTTACAGAAAAAAGAACATTCCCCAAGAATAAACGAAATAATAAGTCGTTTTTACGATAGTTTTATCTCTCAAAAAAGCCTGTTAAACAACGATTTAATCACACAATCGGTAAACCACTCCATCGAAATTATCAAAACGCACATACAAGCCGATTACGCACAAAAAAAACATCAAAATAAAGCAAATGAATAAAGTACGCCCCAAGAAAAGCCTGGGACAACATTTTTTAAATGATAAAAGCATCGCAATAGATATTGTAAAAGCTTTAAAAACAGACCCGAACGCAAATGTTTTAGAAATAGGCCCAGGAATGGGCGTTTTAACCGAATATTTATTCGAAATTCCGGATATCAACCTAAAATTAATAGAAATTGATGAGGAATCGGTTGCATTTCTGCAAAAAAAATGGCCTTTCAGGCAAGATAAAATTTTGCAAGAAGATTTTTTGAGAATGGACATAAATAGCATTTTTAATAACGAGGAATTTTCAATCATTGGCAACTATCCGTATAACATTAGCAATCAGATATTATTTAAAACTTACGAAAACAAAGAAAAAATTCCGCAATTGGTAGGTATGTTTCAAAAAGAAGTGGCCGAGCGCATCACATCAAAACCCGGGAAAAAAGCTTACGGAATATTAAGCGTTTTACTGCAAGCATTTTACACAACAGAATATTTGTTTACCGTGCACGAACATGTATTTAATCCGCCACCCAAAGTAAAATCGGGTGTAATTAGACTTACCCGCAAAACCGAAATGGATTTTGCCTGCAATATGGAGCTTTTTAAAACAGTTATAAAACAAGGATTTAATCAGCGTAGAAAAGTTCTCAGCAATTCATTAAAATCAATCATCAATACAGATGCCTTGTCCATCAAATTCGCACGTCGTCGTCCGGAAGAGCTGTCTTATTTAGAGTTTGCCGAACTAACCAATTTAATCGAAAATTATCAAAAAAATCAACAAAAATAGCATCCCACAATTCCATTTAAAAATATTCTAAATAAATATTTTAATAAATTTTATGTGAATAGGGCATTTTATTTTGGAATAAATCCTAATAAATAATAATTTTAGCCATCAAATAAAATAAAAATCAAAATTGTATGGCTAAAGTTGTTGTTCTCGGAGCCGGCATTTCAGGGCATACGGCTGCCCTTACCCTCAGGCGCAAACTACCTAAAAAACACGAAGTAATTGTGATTAGTCCAAACAGCAATTATCAGTGGGTACCTTCAAACATTTGGGTAGGCATTGGAAAAATGACACCCGACCAGGTAAAATTTAAACTAGCTCCCGTATACAAAAAAATGGGTATTTCTTATTTTCAGGCATTGGGCAAAACCATACATCCCGAAGGAAGTAAAGAAAGTAATACACCATACGTAATGGTAGAATATGTTGATGGCGAAAAAAAAGGTCAAACAGAAAAAATTGAATACGACTATTTAATCAATGCCACCGGCCCCAAACTAAATTTCGATGCCACCCCGGGATTAGGCCCACACGGAGGCCATTCGCTCTCTGTTTGCACATACGACCATGCTTCTCATGCCTTGGAAAACCTGGAAGCTGCGTTAAAAAAAATGGAAAAAGGCGAAAAACAAAAATTTGTAATCGGAACCGGACACGCCATGGCTACCTGCCAGGGAGCAGCTTTTGAATACGCCTTAAACATTGCCTTTGAAGTGAATAAAAGAAAACTCGCAGATAAAGCCGAAATTGTTTGGTTAACAAACGAATACGAAGTAGGCGACTTTGGCATGGGAGGCGCCTTTATCAAAAGAAACGGATATATTACTTCAACCAAAATTTTCACCGAATCTATTCTGGCTGAATACGGAATTAGTTGGATAAAAAGAGCCGGAGTTTCGAAAGTTGAAAAAGGATTAATTCACTACGAAACCCTTGATGGAGAATACCATACAATAAATTTTGATTTTGCTATGCTCATTCCCGGATTTGCCGGTGTTGGGTTTAAGGCTTTTGACAAAACCGGAAACGATATTACTGATAAATTATTTGCTCCCAATGGCTTAATGAAGGTTGATGCTGATTATACGCCCAAAGATTTCGACGATTGGAAAGCAAGCGACTGGCCTACTATTTATCAAAATCCATCTTTCGACAATATTTTTGCTTCAGGAATTGCTTTTGCTCCACCACATACCATTAGCAAACCCATGAAAAGTAAAAACGGTACGGCCATATTCCCAACCCCTCCGCGCACTGGAATGCCTTCGGGGGTTATTGGCAAGGTTGTGGCCGAAAATATTGCACACATGATTAAAACAAACACCAAAGAACTTAAGCACAAAGCATCTATGGCTAAAATGGGCGCTGCTTGCATTGTTTCGGCAGGATACGGATTTAGAAACGGAAGTGCTGCCAGCATGACAGTATTTCCCATTGTTCCGGACTACGATAAATATCCGGAATGGGGCCGCGATTTAAGCTATACCGTTGGTGAGCATGGCCTGGCGGGGCACTGGATTAAACTTTTGCTACACCTAATGTTTATGTACAAAGCTAAAGCCAAACCTTTTTGGTGGATGATTCCTGAATAATTTTGTTTAACTTATAAAAAATTGAAATATGGCTAATGTAATGCTTAAATCTAAAGTATATAAAGGATATAAAGACGAATTTTATCCGCCAATACCCACTAAAACTGTTAAGTTTTTAAGAAGATGTTTTTTTTATCAATTATACCGATTTTTTGTGCTCAATTTAAAAATTATGCGTATCGTTATTGGTGGGCACTCTTAATTCTCTTTTTTTAAAAAAAAAACAACAAAAAAGCAGGCAATGATTGGCCTGCTTTTTTGTTGTTTAACCATTTTTTCAGATTCGTAGCATAAATATTAACGTTTTTTATTTAGAATTAATCTAAATAAATTCTTAAAAGACAAAAAGGTCTTTTATTTTTGTATGAAATTTAAAACCAAAAAGTGATGAAAAGAAAAATGTACCTCATGGCTATAGCAGCCGGTGTAATATTTATAAGTGCTTGTAATAAAACAGAAGGCGAAAAAGCGGGCGTTAAGGAGGCCGCAGAAGTAAAAACAGCCCAAACGGATGCTGATGCTTATACAATAGATAAGGCAGCTTCTGTAATAAACTGGACAGGAACAAAACCTACCCGCCAACATCATGGAACTATTAATTTGAGCCAAGGCGAACTAAAAGTAAAAAACGGCCTTGTTGAAAGCGGAAATTTTACAATTGATATGAAATCTATTGTTGTACTAGATGTTACGGACATTGATATGAATAAAAAATTAAGCGGGCACCTTGCCTCTGCCGATTTTTTCAACGTGGAGAGTTTCCCTGCTGCCAAATTTGAAATTACCAAATTAGAAAACTATTCCGGCGAAGCACCGGAAGGTTTTGCTCCTACACATATTGCCAGTGGAAATTTAAGCATGCTAGATATTACCAAAGAAGTAAGTTTTCCGGTAAGTATTAATGTTACAGAGCGCTCTGTAGTAGTTAAATCTCCGGTATTTGTAATAAACCGTACTTTGTGGGGCATTAACCCACATTGCAGCCAAAAAGTTAATAACTGTTAAATATTGATTTAGAATACTTA
>DYOH01000093.1:0-12816 GCA_020720625.1 Acetofilamentum sp.
AAACAAAATTAGAAAAATTCTTATCATTCTTTGATCAAAGTAAAAAAACGGACGATGATTTTATACTGGAAATAGATGAAAACAACATCGACCCTGATTTTGAAGAGATTGCAAAATTACTTAACATGGCATCGCAAGACGAGGAGATGATTGATAAGCTATTGGCCGAAGAAGACATCGAAAACGCATTTGATAAGCTTGAAATTGATTTAAATCTGGCCATTAAGGAAAAAGAAGAGGCTATAGAGCAACTATACGAAAGTGCACGCCAAATGAAAACATTTGGAATGCCAACGGAAATAATCTCAAAAGCCACAAATTTATCTATTGATGAAATCGAAAGTCTGTAGTTTTTTATTATTGAATTGGTTTCAGACTTAAAATGGCCATAGAAACATATTCAAAAGTAGTAATTGTTATCCTTTTCCTTTTTTCTGCTCCGAACCAGGTTTTTTTCTGGCATGATGTGGTGTAAACGACTTATTTATTGGCCTTGGATAGAAGAAGTCGACAAGATTGGGAGCAACTTTTTTTAACCTGTTCATTAAAACTTCTCGCATTTCGGGCTTATACCAAAAGAAGTACATTTTTTGCTGCTTTTTTTCATCTTGTGTTTTGGCCGTTTCTACCATTTTCCCCGTGTAGGGGTCGTAACCTGAGTAGTAAATAACGGTGGCCAAAGTCATGGGAGTTGGCGTAAAATCCTGCACTTGTTCCAGTCGGAAATTATCCTGCTTGGTTTTTACGGCCAGATTCATCATGTCTTTTTCGCTGCTGGCCGGGTGCGATGAGATAAAATAGGGTACAAGCTGTTGTTTTAATCCATGTTTGGCGTTTATCCGGTCGAAAACTTCTTTAAATTTGTAGAAATAATCGTAGCTGGGTTTGCGCATTTTTTTTAATACTTCCCGCTCTGTATGCTCGGGCGCAATCTTTAATCTGCCACTTACGTTTTTGGCAATCAGATGCTCCACATACTTTTCTGCATTTGGTGCAATTCTCTGGCCATTGTCAAAAAATAAATCGTAGCGAATACCGCTGCCGATAGTAACTTTTTTTACATTTGGCACTTTTTCTGCTTTCTCGTACAAATTGAGCAATGGCTGATGATCGGTATTCAGATTGGGACATATTTGTGGAAAAACACAACTTGGTCGGCGACAATGCTTACACATGTCTAAATCAATACCTTCCATTTTGTACATATTTGCCGATGGGCCACCAATATCGCTAATATGACCCTTAAAATCTGGCATTTGTGCAATTTTTTCAACTTCGCGCAATACCGATGCTTCGGAGCGGCTGGAGACAAATTTTCCCTGATGTGCAGAGATTGTGCAAAAACTGCATCCACCAAAACAGCCACGATGTGCATTTACCGACCATTTAATCATCTCGTAGGCCGGAATTTCGCCTTTACCTTTATAGCGTGGATGCGGTAATCTGGTATAGGGCAAATCGTAGGTAAAATCTATATCTTTTTCGTCTAAAGGGGGATAAGGTGGATTAATTATCACTTTTTGTTCCCCAACAGACTGAATTAATCTGGTAGCTTCCCATTTGTTGGATTCTTCTTCAACAAGCCTGAAATTTTTGGCATATTTTATTTTGTCTTCGAGACATTCTTCGTGGGAAAACAAAACTTTGGTATCTATTTTGCCACCTGGTTCTTTATCTTTGGGCAATAATACTGCTGTTTGTGGAATATTGGTGAGATTACTCAACGGAATGCCTTTTTTCATGTATTTTACCACTTCGAGCAAAGGTTTTTCTCCAAGACCGTAGATTAATAAATCGGCTTTAGTTTCGGCTATAATACTGGGCATTAGTTTATCCGACCAATAATCATAGTGAGTAACGCGTCGCAATGATGCTTCGATACCACCAATTATAACAGGCACATCAGGATAAAGTTCTTTGAGAATATTGGTATATACTTTTACTGCATAATCTGGGCGCATACCCGCTTTTCCGCCTACAGTATATGCATCGTCGCTGCGCAAACGCTTGTTTGCAGTGTAATGATTAACCATCGAATCCATATTACCAGATGTTACACCAAAAAACAATCGTGGTGCACCTAGTTTTTTGAAATCGCGTAAATCGTCGCGCCAATTGGGTTGTGGCACAATGGCCACTTTTAATCCCTGACTTTCCAATATCCGTCCGATTACGGCTGCACCAAAAGCCGGATGGTCTATATAGGCATCTCCCGAAAATAATATGACGTCGATTTCTGTCCAATTGCGCAATTCTACTTCTTTTTTCGAAATAGGCAGCCAGTCCGTTAATTGATATTCTCTCACTTTGTATCTGATATAAACAACAAAGTAACAAAGAATTTGTTGAACCGCAAAATGCATTGCTCTTTCAAAGAACTTCTCCAAATAGAACTTCGGCATAGTTTTTTAATCTCGCGTAGCATTTTGCCAAAATGGTTTGCGCTTGATTATAACTTTGCCAAAATTTAAATTAAGTTTATAGCAGCACTCTGCAACGTTTGCTGCAGAATTTTCGTCTATTGTTTAAATTCTTAAATTTTCATTTTATGCTTAAAAAAAGTATTATTCTACTAACTCTTTTTTTCTTGTTACAAACGATTAGTTCATGTTTCGATTGTCCGGACATTGAGAGCTATAATGTAAATTATACCGGTGTAAAAATAAATGCTTTCAATACAGCCGGATTTTACGATGTGGCAGTGATGGAAACCGACACAATTTACAAAAATGCATTTGGGCTTACCGTAGGAATGATTATTGAAATGGAACAAACGGCACAAAACTTTGAAAAATGGAATGCTTTTGCTTTTCAATCTGCCGCTGCGGTGATTAATGATTGTCCCGGACCTTTTTACTTCTATGTGGATTCGATTGAGAACTTGCGCATTTTTGCATCTGTATCGGATACTTCGGAGGTATACGATTATACCCAAAGGTTTGGAACTTTCGATTATGCCGGAAATTTGATTTCAGTGGAAGAATTGCTCGAAATTAGAGCCGAATGGCACGATGGCTTTCAATTTCAGTTTATTGACTTTAACGAAATTCCCGATAAATTAACTTTTAGCGTAGAAGTTACAATGAAGTCGGGAAACGTTTACTCCGCTAAAACATCAACAGTACATTTTTACTAAAGCAAAATTTCGGCAAAGTAGTTTGCGTTGCAATAAAACTTTGCCGAAGTGGATTTATTCAGAATAGAACTTTGTCATAGTTTTGTTCCTTCCTATTATTTCTAACGAAAGTTTTTTAACTTTGCTCAAGGCTTTCATCAGATAATACTTCTTTGAAAGTTAAAGTAATTAAACTAATTATATATGAAAAAGCTTATCTTTATAGTTTTGATATTCTCGTGGAGTTTATTTGCTCATGCGCAAACCTTTATTGGTAATACAGGAGCAATTCCGGCAAACGATACGGTATATTTTTCTGTTTCTGTGAACATTAATGGAGTGGATACTTTATCTGCCAATTACGGGCTGGATTGGCTTAAGCTGAATGTGCAAAGCGACGAAACCAGAAGGCTTATTATTGCGCTTATATCGCCCGACAACAGCGAAATTATTATTCTAAACCAATCTACTTATGGCACAAAACTCGAAAATACATATTTTAAAGATGATGCCGATTGGTTTATCAATGAGGGCTATGATAACTATGCCGACGCGTTTCGGCCTGATGAAGAAATAGGCTATTTGAACATGAACAAGCCTGCCAATGGTGATTATTTGCTGAAAATTATCAATTTAGGTGCCGAAAATACGGTTTTGTACAATTGGAGCATTTACTTTGGCGAGAATCCAACATTGCCGGTAAATTTCGAATCTTCAAATTTGCCCATCATTTGCATAGAAACCAACGGGCAAACAATACCGGATGATCCTAAAATTACTGCCCAAATGCACATTTACCATAACACATCGGGCGCAAAAAATGCTCTTACTGATGTGCCTGCCTTGAGCACGCCTATTGGAATAGAAATACGCGGTTCCAGTTCGCAACAGTTTCTGAAAAAAAGCTATGGCATTGAAACCCGCAAATCCACAGGCGAAGATGCTGATTTGTCAATTTTTGGAATGCCGGCCGAAGCAGATTGGGTACTTCAGGCAAATTATTCGGACAAATCGCTCATAAGAAACTCTTTGGCCTACGAGTTGGCGCGCAAAACCGGACAGTATGCTGCCAGAACCCGTTTTGTGGAGCTATTTGTTAATGGCAAATACCGAGGTGTGTATATGTTTGGCGAAAAATTAAAACGCGACAAAAATCGTGTGGATATCAGTAAACTTGAACCCGACGAAACTGATGGTGATGATCTTACAGGTGGATACATTCTCAAAATTGATAAAACAACGGGCGGAGACGAAGGAGGATTTCAATCCAGAATAAGTCCTATAAATCATCCCATTGGACAATATATTTATTTTCAATATGAATATCCGGCGCCGGAAGATTTGGTTTACCAACAGGTGAATTATATTTACCGATATGTGCTCGATAGTTTCGAAACGGCCTTAAACGCTGATTATTTTACCAATCCGGAAACAGGTTATCGTAAATATGCAGATGAATTTTCTTTTATGGATTATTTTTTTGTGAACGAACTTAGCAAAAATGTGGATGGATATCGAATTAGTACTTTCTTACATAAAGATAAATACAGCAATGGTGGAAAACTGAAAATGGGGCCTGTTTGGGATTTTGATATTGCTTTTCAGAATGCTGATTATTGCGGTGCTTATCAAACGAGTGGTTGGGCATTTCAGTTTCCTTGCGATCAGGATTGGTTGCAACCGCCATTCTGGTGGCAGCGGTTTTTCGAGGACAATCAGTATTTGCGCGATTTGAATACCCGCTGGGACGACTATCGCGGAAGTATTTTCAGCGATGCCGCACTAAGCCAAATGGTAGATTCCATGGCCAACGAGATTTCGGAAGCACAAGCGCGTAATTTCGAGAAATGGAATATTTTAGGTCGCTATGTATGGCCAAATCCAAATCCCTTGGCAAATACCTATACCGAAGAAATTGCTCACATGAAAAGTTGGCTTTACGACAGGAGCTATTGGATAGATCAGAATATGCCGCAGCCAAGTGCTGTTGAACAAGGTATTGCAAGGCAGGAAATGTTTTTATATCCAAATCCGGTCAATAGTGGCGAAATTAGCATAATGCTTAGTTCACCAAACGCCACCTTGGGTACTTTACAAATACTTAGTTTGGACGGTAAAGTACTAAAATCTATGCAAGTGGAGGGAATTACCTCTGAGATTAGAATAGATATTACCGGCCTGAGCAAGGGATTGTATTTGGTGCAATATCTTGGCAAAAATACGGTACAAATGCAAAAACTGATGGTGAATTAAAATTTGATTGATTATTTACAGAAGCATACAACAGTAAAATTGTATATTGCGGTAAATAAGGCTCAATCCAATAATTTTAATCTCGATACTGTGGCTATTAATTCCGCCAGTGTTTTTACTTTAAATTTTGTTTCGAGCGATTCTTGTCGCCTGTCAACATTGCGCGTAGTCATTTTAAGTTCTGCTGCGATTTCTTTTTTAGTTTTTCCTTTTACTAAAAGTGCTAATAATTTTTTTTCTATAGGGCTTAGCCCGTTAAATTCTTTGTTTATTTTAATTTGCTCTTGGTTTTGTGCGAGCAATGTATTAATTTCTCTGGATATTCTTACCGTACCGATGGGCGAATTGAGCAATTGAAAAAGCTCTTCCTTACTATCATGGAGTTTAGAGATTATACTTATATCCCGCATTTTTAATAATTCATCCATGTCGCAGTATTGGTCGCTTCCGGTAATAGCTATGATAGTAATTTCGGGGTATTTTGCTTTTACAATTTTAGCAAGAACTAAGCCCGTTGCGTCCGGCAAAGCAATGTCGGTAATGAGAATTTCAATTTTCTTTTCCCTTAATATTTGCAACGCCCAATTTACATTTTCAGCCGTAAAAAAATGGTACTTACCAGGAAATCTTTTTTCTAAATTGCTTATTAAACCTTGCAGGATCCAATCATGATCATCTACAATCAGCATGCGAATTTTTTCTGGAGTGTACATTTTATTAGTTTTTAGTTCAACCAATATATTATAGGCAATGGCAATTCAACTATGCATGAAAATCCACTTTGTGGCGCGGTTTCTACTTGCATGTTGCCTTTAAAAATTTTTACGTAAGTTTGAATATATCTTAAGCCTTTATTTTCTGTAATTGTTTCTTTATCTGTTCCAATTCCATCATCGTCGTATTGAATCACGATATTTCTTTTACTTTTGTATATCAATATACTCATGAGGTTGGCCCCGGAATATTTATGGCCGTTGTTGAACAACTCTTGTGATATTCTATAAATAGATTGTTTGATTTCATTGCTCAATTTTTTTTCAAGTTCAGCATCCAATCTATATTGTAGCGCAATTTGTGCGTTATTACTTTCTTTAATGTTTATAATGGTGTCGTTTAATTGAAATTCCAAAGAAGTTTCATCCAGGTTAGGTGAATACTCCATCTTGGCAAATTTTCTAATTTCTTTGGCGAGTTTAGCTATTTTATTACTTAGTTTTTTACCGTCAATATTTTGCGAATCTGCCTCAACAATAGCTTCATTTCCTAATTCATGAAAAAACTTGTAGTGCTTTGCTTTTTCAATTTCATGCATTTGAATGCTTATTTTGTGTTGTTTGCTGATAATATAAATATAAAAGCCCGCAATCCCTACAACAAAACCAAGACTTAAGATGAGCAATAGTTGAATCATTCTCGAAATACGTGCTTCTTTTAGTTCGTTTCCCAGTTTGAGTTGAGCATTTTCGGCTTCTTTTTTCTCAGTTTCGTATTGTATGTTCAGTTCGGCTATGGCGTTATTTGTCTTTAAGCTTTTTAGCGAATCCGAGTATTGTTTATATAATTGATTAAACCTTAACGCTCCTTCGTAATTTCCTTCGCTTTCGTAAAATTTTGCTAATTCTTGGGTGGCGACATCCAGTCCTATATAATCTTTGGTATTTTGCAGAGACTTGTAGGCGAACATGAGATATTTTTGCGCTTCTGCCTTGCGCTTAAGGCCTTTGTGGGCTTTTCCAAGATTTATGTAGCTGGTATATTTAGCTAAATCGGCAGCATTTATAGAGTCGTAATAATTTAAGCTGGTTTGTGCATTTGCCAAAGCAGCTTTAAACTGTTGAGAACTATTATATACATCTGCCATATTTGAGTAAAGTGAGGCATAATAGTAATATGCCATTACTTTATTTTGCCGATATATACTATCTATGTCGATTTTAGCTTGCTGATAGTAATCAATAGCCTGTTCGTAATTCAATAATTTATAATGTACTGCTCCATATATTATATTGTTTACGGCCTTTCGATCCAACAGCGTGTTAGGTGATATTAATAATCTTGCTTTTTGGGCATATTTTAAAGCATCCGAATAATTATCCATATCGTAGTATATAGATGCTAAGGTATTGAAGCCTCCAATAATGAGCATTGTATCCTTTACTTTTTCATTTATTTGCACAGACTTAAATTGATACTCGGCTGCCAACTTGTAATATCCCCTAGAGCGATAAACTCCTGCAATATTGGAATAAATTCTTGCTTTATTGTTTTCTAAGCCTAGTTTATCGAGTTGAATTAATGCTATATTCAAGTGATGCAACGCGCTATCCCACTCGGAATTGGTGGCAAAATTGATGGCAAAATTAGTGTGAAAATTGGCCTTAGCTAATAAATTATTGGCTTTCAGCGCTAATAACTCTGCTTTATGAAATGTTTCTCTTACGGAATCCGGATTCTCAAATTTTCGGATATTTAATATTTTCAGGTAAGCGTCTAGTTTCATGGAATCGTTTGGGGCTATTTGAGTGGCCCTGTACAAACTATCCAATTTTTGATACTGCGCATTGGTATGGTTTGCCATTAGTATGGCAAATGAAAAGATAATCAGTTGCTTCATCATGATATTATAGATTCTGATAAGTTGAATTGTGAACTAATTTGTTGGCTTGCTAAAATAGAAAAGAAATAAGGCAAATACAAATATTTGTTATGTTTTTTAATATATAGTTGAGTATCTTAATATTTATATTTGATTTTAAGCTATTTATATAAAAAAAACAGGGCAAAATTTTGCCCTGTTTAACGGTAATATCCAAATGTATCTACTAATACGCCTAAAAGTAGAACATTAAAAATAGATCAAACCTTAGATTATCAATAGATGTTTCAAATCATCATTTAATGCAAAGTCGCCATGTTTAATTTTTGTTCCAAGAATCGTAGCGAATAATAAAAATATTCTATACCGATAAACAAATTTGCACCTAAATTAGGATTTCACGCAGTGCATTCTTCTGGTGGTCTAACCGACATTTGTTCTATACTATTGGTCAAAAAATTAGATAATCTTCATGTCAGGTTAAATTCACATATAGGGTTTAATTATTTCAATTGGGTTTAATTATAATGTTTTTTATATAGTGGATTAATATGTTTCGAAAGGCTATATAAGTTAAAGCCGGTAATCTTTGTAAAATTACCGGTTTAAACATCTTTTAATTTATTACTTAAATTTTACTGCCGTACCTTTAACAAACACGTTGGTGGTAAGCAAGAAAAAATAGGTTGCTTGAGAACTGGTGGAAATGCCTACATTAATGATGGCATCTGCTCCCAAAGCCTCGCCCTTTGTAACCAAACCGTTGTTTAATGCATTGGTTTTCATTTGCGAAATTTTGTCTTCGGTGGGTATACCAAATCCCATTTCGCTGGCTGTAGACTCTACAAAACCTAGTACTTCATAGTTTTTGTTGGGTAAATCGCCCGATGTAACCAACATTTTGTTCTTAGATTGCGGAGAGGCTACCGTGGTATAGCTTACACTACACGATGAAACAATCGCAGCAGCAATCAGAAGCAACGCTAAATTCAATAATACACTCTTTTTCATTTTGATTAGATTTTTAAATTAATACTATATGTAAATTAGGTTTGTCCAATAGTACAAATTTTGTAATTATTGGATTTTCAAATTTCGGTAAAATTTTCTGCCTTGTAACTTCGTATTTACGACAAAATGCGCAGATTGTTTAAAAAAAATCCCCGGTTATATTGCCCGGGGAAAATCAAATGATAAACCGATAAGAAAGTAATTAGTGTTGCGGGTTAAACATATTTTCTTCCGGAAATTCTATCTCGTTTGGTAATTGGTGAGGTAGTAAGTGCTCATTGTGCTCTCTCATGTTGAAACCTTCCGGTTTAGGCTGTCTTACTGCGGTTTTTTGCTCAATAACACCGCTTTTGGGTGCCTTAGGTGTATTGGTGTAGATACCATATCTAATTACTTCTTCCAAAAGATTTTGGGTATTGTAGGTGTTGATGGATGAATAATTGTCAACTAATATCCATTGCGCGCCATCCCAAGTGCTGTATTGATATAAAGTTTGGTTTCCATTTGCATCGTAGGCATAATCCTTTTTACTCAAATTTACCCACTGCGTGCCGTCCCAAGTGCTGAATTGATATAGAGTTTGGTTCCCATTTGCATCGTAGGTAAAATCAATCTTATAATAATATATCCACTGAGTACCATCCCAATTGCTGTATTGTTGTAGAGTTCGGTTTCCATTTGCATCGTAGGCATAATCAAGCTTATAAACATATACCCACTGAGTACCATCCCAAGTGCTGTATTGAACTAGAGTATGGTTTCCGCTAGCATCGTAGGTATAATCCTTTTTCCATGAATATACCCACTGAGTACCATCCCAAGTGCTGTATTGAACTAGAGTTTGGTTTCCATTTGCATCGTAGGTATAATCAAGCTTATCATAATATATCCACTGAGTACCATCCCAAGCGCTGGATTGGTCAAGAGTTCGGTTTCCGCTAGCATCGTAGGTATATTCACCTTTTTCAGAATATTGCCATTGCGTGCCGTCCCAAGTGCTGAGTTGATATAGAGTTTGGTTTCCATTGGTATCGTAACCCAATTCATATTTCTCGTTATTTACCCACTGGGTACCATCCCAAGTGCTGTATTGAACTAGAGTTCGGTTTCCATTTGCATCGTAGGCATAATCAAGCTTATAAACATATACCAATTGCGTGCCATCCCAAGTGCTGTATTGATATAGCGTCCGGTTTCCATTTGCATCATAGCTATAATTAGATTTAGACGAAAAACTTCCATTTTCAACAAAACTTATCATTACTGTATCTGCCCCGCATTCTGAGTTCCATACCAGCTTATATAGGCTGCCCGGGGTACCATTAAGTGTTGTCCATGAGGAATTCGGGTCAGAAATGCTGCCGCCTTCGCCACTAATGATGCTCCATGGCCCGCCAGAGGGGCTTGCGTTTAGTTGAGCACTTGTACTTCCATCGGAAATGTTTTTATCAGGCCCGGCATTATCTATCCAGAATTGGTATTCTTCGTATCTCGTTTTTAGTATTCCGTTTAAATTTACTGTCCATATAAATGTATATTGTTGACTATTATTAACAATTACCTCGCAAATATTAGAATCGGGATTCTGAAAGGTAACACCAGAATAAGAATAATATGTGGTCCAATTCCCTGTTGCACCAAAATGAAGTGCAGGGGCTTTAAGTTCTACTTTATTGCCGCATACTGTCGTTTCTTCCCAATTATCTTGTCCTATATCTTGATAATACAAGGTAGTTGTGTCACTAGCGGGGTCGCCGCAATCATTATCTAGCGAATAGCTAAGTTGATAAATTTGACCGTTTTGTCCATAAAATTTGTTACCAATGAAATATCCATTTTCACCTGTGAGTTTTTTCCATTTTCCTTTTTCGTGTTCAGAGTTAATAAAATTGTAAGGTAACTTCCATCCATCACCAATAAAATATGTTTCAGAAGCAAGATTTACTTCGGGTTGCATAGACAATGTTACAGTAACATCATCGTAAGCACTTATAGGATAACCTTCTTCGTCAAGTCCGTCGAGTCTCCACCAATATGTGCCACTTCTAGTAACGAGAGAGTTTGGGTTCTCGGGTGTTAAAACGTAATCAGGAAATTGGTTATATTCTAAACTCAAACTCCAATGGCCTGCAAAACCTGTTGGCAGAATTGCCTGCAACTGTGCTGTATCTGTGCAAGCAAAAATATCCGGACCTGCATCTGCCATGAATGTAATGTTGTCTTCGTATGGGTTGATTTGATACCATTTCCCATTAAGGAAATAAAATAGATTTCCATATTCCTTTTCTCTATTCGTAATCAATACCATTTGACCATTTTTTGGATTTGTCAGATTTTGCCATTCTTCGTAGGTCATACTGCTGTAAAGTGAGCTTCCTGTTTGTGATGTTGGCAGGCTCACAGTTCCGCCGCCTGTTAAGCTCAGCTCGTTGCCGCTTATCGACAAAGTTTGTTTGTTTACAACATCTTGGGCCAATAGCGCAACCGGAACCGAGAGAATTTCGGAAATGCCGGCCTCTACATAAGCATTACCGCCGTTTACATCGACTTCGATTTTAGTAAAATATGGCCCCGCAGTCCAATAAATATTATCGAAAGTGCCACTTTCTTCAGTGCCGCGGCCTAAGGCCAGGTTTACCAAACCAAATTGGTTGGTTGTCGGATTGTGGATTTCTACATAAACTGCATTTCCGCTTACACTGCCCGATAAAAAGCTTATTCTAAAAGAAACGCTATGGTTAGCAATAATTTCGCCACTAGTGTTGCGCACCACTGCTTGATAACTTATTCCTTTTGGCACTTGGGCGTTTAGATTGATTAACCCTAAAAGGCCAAGCAGAATACTTAAACTTAATTTTTGGAGTAAATGTTTTTTCATCATACTTTTTGTTTAATAGTTATTTAATTTTTTGAATAATAAATGATTTCAGAGGAAGCTCGGATTTACTTATTCTAAGGATATAACTGCCGTTAGCATAAGGCTTAAAATCGATTTTTTCTTCTTTTTCGTTAGTTGCTTGCCAAAATAATTTTCTGCCTTGCATGTCGTAAAGTTCAATCAGCAATTCATCGCTGTGCGGCGATTTCATTCCAAGAATGAGGTATTCAGAGGTGGGATTGGGGTAAGCCTTTAATTCGTAGCCTTCCAAAATACTTATGTCTGTGGTATTCTGCGTAGTTACAACTAAAGTTTGATTAAAGCCTTGCGTAAGTATTACATCGTTAGAACTTACCGTGGTAAAAAACGGCTCTCCTGCCGTGAAAGTAAGATGGTAACTGTTGTTTTTAAACTCACCACCAAATGCTCCTATAACACTTGGATAGAGTACTTGCCCTTCGAGCTTCCAGTAGCACAATAAGGCTAGTAAAATGAGTGTGATACTTTTTTTCATCATAATTAAATTTTTAAAATTTGCTTGTTGCAAGATAAAGCAACAAAATGGGGTTGTCAAGTCGTATTCACGACACATATTCTCCCGTCGAATAATTAAGACAATTTTGTCCGATTTGTAAAATCGTTTAACTTTGCCTGTTCATTTTAAATTTAACTTTATGTATTCATTTTTTTTACACATACATGGATATTTGGCCGGCTTGGCCATTCTGATGACGGTTTTTACCTTAGTCTGGTTTCTGATTTTGAAGTTTAAAAAGCTACAGATAGGCAAACGAGACATTATGCTTGCATCTCTTAGCATGTATCTTGTACTTTTGCAAACAATTGCGGGAATTGTGTTATGGTTTCAATCTCCAACTGTTATGGCGGCCCGACAAAATATTTCTGAGGCCATGAAAAACAGCGATTTACGCTTGGCCTTGCTCGAACATCCACTAATGATGC
>DYOH01000093.1:12916-14431 GCA_020720625.1 Acetofilamentum sp.
TCCCAAATATGTGTTATAAAAAACAAACGTTTGCGTATTTGCGGAGAAATTATACATTTGTGAACTCGAAAAATAAAAAAATTAAGATATATGGATTTTACGTTAAGCGAAGAGCATCTCATGATTCAAAAGGCGGCCAGAGATTTTGCCCGCACCGAATTACTTCCCGGCGTGATTGAACGCGACGATAAGGCGATAAAACCTATCGAGCAAGTGAAGCGTATGCAAGAGCTTGGTTTTATGGGTATGATGGTTGACCCCAAATATGGTGGTGGCGGTATGGATACTATCTCTTACGTGCTGGCTATGGAAGAAATCTCTAAAATAGACTCTTCGGCTTCGGTTATGATGTCTGTAAACAATTCGCTGGTTTGCTGGGGATTGGAAACTTATGGAACGGAAGAACAAAAGCAAAAATATTTGGTACCTTTAGCCAGTGGTGATGCCATAGGTGCATTTGCGCTGTCGGAACCCGAAGCCGGCTCTGATGCAACAAAGCAGCACACAATTGCCAAAGATATGGGCGATTATTATTTGCTCAATGGTATTAAAAACTGGATTACCAATGGCTCTGATTCTCAGTATTATTTGGTAATTGCACATACTCACCCCGAAAAAGGACACAAAGGTATTAATGCGTTTATTGTAGAAAAAGATACGCCCGGCTTTACGGTTGGACCTCACGAAAATAAAATGGGGATGCGCGGCTCGCACACGCATCAGCTCATGTTTCAGGACTGTAAGGTGCCTAAAGCAAATAGAATTGGCGAAGATGGTTTCGGTTTTAAATTTGCTATGAATACCCTCAATGGCGGAAGAATTGGTATTGCTGCTCAGGCTCTTGGAATAGCTCAAGGTGCTCTCGACCTGGCTATTCAATACGCTAAAGAACGCAAGGCTTTCGGTAAACCTATTTTTGAACATCAGGCTATTGCTTTTAAATTAGCAAAAATGCATGCTGAGACCGAAGCTTCCAGATTATTGGTGCACAAAGCTGCTTGGTTAAAAGATCAACATAAAGATTATTCTACTGCCGGTGCCATTGCAAAATACTATGCTGCTGAATCTGCTATGTATGTAACTACCGAAGCAGTGCAAATTCACGGAGGTTATGGTTATGTGAAGGAGTATCACGTGGAGCGTTTGATGCGTGATGCTAAATTGACACAGATTTACGAAGGTACTTCCGAAATTCAACAAATCGTTATTTCCAGAGCCCTTTTGAAGGAATAAGATTTTTATCGATTGTTTTTATTTTAAGTTTGTCCCCGGGAATTTTGGTTTCCGGGGTTTATTTTTTTTCAACGCAAAGGTTTTTTTAAGAAAGATTTTTTTACTCGCAGAGTTTTTTTAAAGAAAGATTTTTTTTTTCCACGCAAAGGCGCAAAGACGCAAAGGTTCTTAAGAAAGATTTTTTGGCTCGCAATGGTTCTTTTGAAAGATCTTTTTACTCGCAGAGGTTTTTTTAAGAAAGATTTTTTTTCCACGCAAAGGTTTTTTTAAGAAAGATTTTTT
>DYOH01000094.1 GCA_020720625.1 Acetofilamentum sp.
TTTTTGATTTAAATTTGTCTAACAATAAAGTTGCATTTATGACTTGAATTCAGCATTTTTATACTAAATTGATAAAAATATACGCAATGAAACGTTCTATTTTAGTTCTACTTTTAGCCTTCATAGTTATCCAAAATTGTGCTTCGCAAGAAACTTACGAAGCCCGCGATTATTTGATAATTAAAGCCATGCCGCTTTCTATGATAGATTATAGGCCAAGGCTAAGATTTGGATTGGAGTACAAAGCAAATAATCGTCTGGGATATAGCATTGATTTGGGAATTGGAAATATGTATCTCAATAGATGGAGATTGGATGGTTTGATTTGGGGACAGGATTACTCTTTTTTTGAAATTAGACCCGAGCTTAAATATATATTTGAAAATACCCAAGATTACTATCTCTACTTTGCATTGGAATTATTCTACATGGAGATGTCTGATCATTTACTTTCCAGATATTATGAAAAAGAAAATTCGAATGTTAAAACGACGTTCGAAAGTGCTACTTTAAATAAGCAAAAATATGGTTTTCACCTAAAAGCAGGCGCAAATATAATTGCTTACAAGAGGCTAAACATAGACATTTATGGTGGATTTGGTTTCGCAAAAAGAAATATTGCTTATACAGATGTTGTTAATCCGGTTACAGGTACTGAAGCTATCTTTTTGGAATGGGGGCCGCAACCAGAGTTGTTTGAAGGCGAATCCACCATATTTCATATTGCACTTGGGCTAAAAATGGGATATACCTTTTGGATTCAATAATTAATGCCACACGGAGTTTATCGCCTATTTTACATGTTGATGGTAAAAAGTTATCAATATTTTGTGTGGAAAGCCCAAATGTTATTGCTTTTGAATATTTGGAGCACTTATTAGCAAAACTTTCGGGAAGTTGGCGCCCGAGCAGATGTTGCCTGAACAGACTGGAGTCTATGCCAAATTTGATGAAGCATAAGGGAAACGCTCTTGCTGCGTTGGCTTTTTATGCGGTTTGCAAATGAAGGCCGCCTAGTTGCCGAAACCAAGCAAGTTACCCAAAACCACTTACCGCTAAGGACTAAGTTACCGCTATCTTATTCCTTCTCAATTATTCCTTTCACCTTATTTCTTGTAAAATATTCTATATTTTACCTCCATCAAAAGTTGCATTTATTAGTTGAATTCAGCATTTATTTACGCAACAAAACCACAGCTTTTTATTAAAAACTACACTTACAAATTTAATGTTTAATTTTGACCAAAGAACCACACTTTGATATCAAAAGAAAATTAATCTTTTAAAGTAGTTTTTCCAAATCAGTTTTCAGTATTTCTGATAGCTAGCTTATTTAGTGGGGTGGTAAATTTTGCTTTGTTGCCAGATGTATAGCTCGCCCTTGGTTTTTATGTGCGAATGTCGGGCTAACTACTGTTCGGCCAAGTTACTGCATCAGCCAAAGGGAAACTTTCATTCTTATCAATATTCCACTCCCGGCAAAACAAAATATTGAAGTTATGGTAAAGACTAGCTATCTTCCTTTTTTCAAGATTTAAAAAAAGAAATTCATGCGCAATTTTGCATCTTTCATGCCTTAAATTTCAATTCGAATGGCTTTGCATTCTCGGGCTGATTCATATCAATATAGGTATCCATAATATTTTTGTAAAGTTTGATCAAATCCGGATGCTTTGGTGGGAGAATAAGCTCTAAAATAGCAAGGGATTTTAATCTGTATTCAATAGCTTTATTGTAGTCGAGCAAAAAATGGTATATACCGCCCAAATTATCGTACGATATGCCAATGGCAAAATGATTGGGTTCTAAAATGCTCAAATAGATTGCAATAGATTTATGGCCATATTCAAGTGCCCTTTCATAATCCTGCAATTCGGTATAGGTATTAGATAGATTTCCGAGTATCTGAGCCTGATGATAATCTATTACCTCTCTGCTAATTTCAAGATCAGAAATACCCATACACAGGTCCAAGGCTCTTATTTGAACCTTGAGTGCTTCATCTAATTGATAAAGATTTATCAGAGAAACGGCCAAATTATCGAGTAAAACACATAAATTTAGGCTATCGGTATGATTTTCCATAATTTCTAAAGCCTTTTTCTTGAAAATAAGGGCATCCCAATGTTGCTCCGTTTTACTATAGGCAATTCCTATTTCCGAATAAATTACGCCTTCAAAAAAAGAATTGTCGCCATAATACCTTGTGTAAATGGGAAGGCAATCCTTTAATAATTCTATAACTTTAACAAAATTTCCGTATTTATGATAAATACGGCTTAATTTGAATATAAAATTAGCATGATAAATACTATTGGGTTCTATTTTTTCGATATGGGCCAAACAAAGTTCACAGTATTTTCTTGAGAGATCAAAATCGTGCTGTTCAAAAAATGAGCTTACTAATTTATAAGCCAAATCCAAAACTTCATGATTATAATCGGATAATTGAATTAGCTCCAATACTCTGCTGGCATAGGCAATAAAAACCGCCGTTTTTTGGGCTTCGGGTATCTCTTTAATGGGCAAATTAAAATACTGTTCGCCAATATCATTCAGGTAATACGACGAAAATACGGAACCAATAATTTCCTGAATATCGGAAGGTTTTATATTCAATTTATCTTTTACCGATTCAGATACAATTTGGTTAAGCTTATAATAATCGTCATATTTTTCTATCCATCCGCTATTAAGTAATTTGCTTAACAATTGCACTAAATTGCACCTGGTCTCAATGCCATTTTCAAATTTAGAAACATAAGCGCTAAAGCTTTCTATTTCTGATAAATTGATTGAATCTTCTGCCATTTGAAAGCAATTTTTCAAATCATCTATGTCGTAAAATTGAATTGGTAATGCCACAAACTGAATCAAAAGCCATCTCTCGGCCGCAGAAAGCGGAAAAGTATTGTAAACCGCAACTATAAAGGCTGTAACTTTGTTTTCAGATTTCTCATTAGCCAGAAATTTTATTAACGCTCCCAATTTTTTTTGCGCCGTTTTTATATCATCATTTTCTAATGATTTAGATAATAATGATATACAAAATGCATTTGGCTCAATTTTATGGAGAAAGTCAACAGGCAAAAGCGATGCATTTGAAACCGAATCTAACAAACCTTTTATTTGTTGTGCTGATAAGGGTTTACAGTGAATAGTAGTAAATTGCTTACATTCTTCAGAAACCGAAATAATGATGCGGCTATTT
Source organism: Acetofilamentum sp. (assembly GCA_020720625.1). Taxonomy (GTDB): domain Bacteria; phylum Bacteroidota; class Bacteroidia; order Bacteroidales; family DYOH01; genus DYOH01. The sequence continues at coordinate 3,212 of DYOH01000094.1, forward strand.
GTAAAATACGACAAAAAATCTATTTCATTATTAGAAAGAGATTTATTGATATTGCTGATGATAATTAATTTCTTGCCATAGCGGTTATTTATTTCATTCAAAATAATTACAGACTTTCTATATATTTCATTATCATTAGCATTGAGCTCGAAATACGAAGCAGTATACTGCTCAACCAAGGTATGAAAAAGCGAATGATTATAATTAAACCAACCAACATGATCGTACTGATAACGAAAGTTTTTAAACACATGACTTAATAAATAAGACTTCCGGAGCCAATTTTACCAAAAACAGCCACAATTTGATTATTTTCCAAACAATCGAGCAAGTTTGAAAGTTCATTTTTCCGAATGGTATTAAAGTTATGGTCTAAAGGAAAAAGAGCGCCAAAATTTTGCGGCTTTACCCCAAATTTATTGTTAATCAGAGCAATTTGTTGGATAAAGGATGTACGAAGCGATGCTGACAATTCGTTCATTAAATGTTTAACTTTCTCAAAATCTGACAATACATTTACTATATCAATCTGATTTCCTGAAGCATCTACAATTATTATGTTGTTATTGCCATCAACCTTAATATTATTTACCTTTGAATAATCCATAGTAATATAGCTTTAGGTTGGTTTATACCCGAAATATATTGGCCTGTTCTATTATGTGGATGCGATATTTGTAAAGTAAAGTTAGCATTTCTTAAGCTCAATCACAAAGAAGCAAATAATAAAGATTTCGAATGAGCACTTTTTTGCAAATCCAAGATTTAGCTTTTTATATGAATAGCCGCAGAATTTGCAATTCATATCCTTTTTCCTATCTTGTAAAACAAATTTTTAATCCCGACATACGATGCGCACAATAGGTTTAATTATTTCACTGCTTTTTATTATTCAGCTAGAAGCACAAGAGTTTAAGGGAGGCCTTGAACTGGGTTTAAATGCCTGCCAGATTGATGGAGATCAACTAGGCGGCTATCATCATCCGGCGCTTCAGTTTGGCGGATTTGTGAATTTAATGCTTAAAAAAAACTACTTTGTAGAACTCGGACTAAAATATTCGGGCAAAGGTGCCACCCAATCGCTACAAACAGTGCAGCCGGGCTATATGCGCACCAAAATATCGCTGCGCTACATAGAACTGCCGCTTATGCTGGGCAAAACGGTTTGGAACAAGTACAATTTAAGGGTAGGTTTGTTGCCCAATTATCTGTTCGATACCAAGGCTATAGATGCATTTGGAAATGTGGTGGATGAACGCCTCTACGATTATTATGCTTTCGATATTCCGGCCTCCTTTTCGGTGGAGTATATCTGGTCCGAACATTGGCGCAGCAATATGCAATTCTCACAATCGATTTGGTTTATTTCCGATAACCCATTCTTACGCAACAGATATATTACCATCAGCGTAAAATATATTTTTATGTCTAATGTACAATAAAACAGTTCATTCGTATTATAAATCGCTGCCTATTAGCGCATAAAGCAGCGAATCGTGAAATACTTTATTTACCAAAAAATTTTCCCGCAGACGACCTTCGCACTTAAAGCCTAGTTTTTGAACAAATGCTTGTGCACCAAAATTATTTATATGTATTTGGGCCTCTATTCGATGTAATGTTCCATTAATTAAAGCTTGTTTTGTTAGTTCTTTCATGGCCTCAAGCATATATCCCTTGCGTTGATACTGCTTTGCAATCACAAATTTGCACTGTGCAAACAAATGCTTTTTATCGAAATGATAGAATCCGGCCAATCCAATTTTTTCTTCGGTTTCTTTAAGCTTTACCAACCAAAAAGCATGGTCCTGATTCCGGTAAGTTGAAATAAGTTTATGCGAATTTTGCATACTAAAATGCACCTCGTTATCTAAAAACTGAATCAGTTGAGCATCGGAAAAAATCTGGTGAAAGAAATCACTATCGCTTCTCTCCAGTCTACTTAAAATTGTTCTCTCAGTTTGGCAATGCTCAGGCAAAATCATTCACTTGTATACATTTGGTAAACCTTTTCTATACCCTGTCTGAAAGGGATTTCCGCTTTCCAACCTAGTGCATTTATTTTGGAAACATCGAGCAATTTCTGATAAGTACCATCAGGTTTTGATGCATCCCAGTGAATTTCACCTTGGTAATGGGTAATATCGCGTATCAGCATGGCCAATTCTTTGATGCTGATATCTTTTCCGTTGCCAATATTGATATGCGTATTTCTGATTTCGGCTCCAATATATGGAAATTGTTCCAACTGAACGTTTATCTGGCTATGCACAATTTCATTAAAATCGATATTTTGCATCAGATACACAGATGCTGCTGCCAAATCGTCGGAATGCAAAAACTCGCGGCGCGGCGCACCGGAACCCCATAGTTTTACAGCTTTATTGCTAATGCCATATTTTTCGAGCAATTGCACTATAACATCAAAAGATGCCTTACCATCTACTTGCTCTATCGGATTTTTGTTTAAATCGCTCCTAATACCATTTTCATCGCTCTGCTGTAGTAATTTAGCCAAGTGCATTTTTCTGATAAGTGCAGGTAAAACATGCGATTTCTCTAAATCGAAATTATCGTTGGGACCATATAAGTTGGTGGGCATAACAGCAATAAAATTGGTGCCATACTGCAAATTATAGCTTTCGATAAGCTTTATGCCGGCAATTTTGGCAATGGCATAAGGTTCATTGGTATATTCTAGCACATCGGTAAGCAAATGGTTTTCGGACATGGGTTGCGGAGCATTTTTAGGATAAATGCAAGAACTACCCAAAAAAAGTAATTTTTTTACGCCGTTTAGATAGGACTGATGAATGATATTATTTTGAATTTGCAGATTTTGATAGATAAAATCGGCTCTATAGACATTATTTGCCCAAATTCCACCTACTTTAGCAGCAGCCAAAACCACATAATCGGGTTTTTCGGATGCAAAAAAATGGGCAACCACAGCTTGGTTCGTTAAATCGTGGGTTTTGTGGGGCGTAAAACAAAAATGCTCAAATCCTTGCTGCTCAAACGCTCTTTTAATTGCACTTCCGACAAGGCCTCTATGTCCGGCAATATATATTTTGGCTTTTTTATCCATGATATTTTTTTGCAAGTTTACAAAAATCTGCGCAAATATGGGAAAATAGTTGCGAAATGTTAGCCATCGTTTAGTCAAATTATCTAATGCCAATGCAGATTCCAAGCAGATTCGACAAGCCAAATTAAAAATGAATTCGGAGCTAGATTTTCGCATCCTCATTATTGGTCGCCTTTTATACTCATTTGAAGGCTAAATGAAATGAGCAGAATAATGCGATGCCCTAAAATTTAATATTATGATAACATAACAATTATTGCGCTACGAAAGCAAATACCTAAATTTTATTCATACTAAAATTAGAACAAATGACTACATTAACTCTCGTAAACAAAAAGCAGCTATATATTAGCATGGAAGTAACAAGTGCGATAATAGAAAAAGTAGAAAAATGGGATGAAACAAGCTTTTCTACAACAAGTCAGGTGAGCGGAGGTGGCGGTTATATATACCAGGGTAGCGGTTATATATCACCGGTAACTTTCACCACCACCACATCATCGCAAACAACGCGGCATACACGTATTTACTACAAATCTGAGACAAAATCTGATGCCCTTACTGCTTATGGATTTGATTTGGAAGTAATAGAATGAGCCGAAATAGACATTGTTTGGTATACATGCGAAGGATTTAATCGAAAAGTTGTCGGATTCCTTGATAAACGAACATCAAATTGGGTTATCCTAAATACGTCACAAGATTATTTTATGAGCTGGTTAGGCATAAGTTGGATAAATTTTCCTTACATCAAAAAATGGTCTTTAATTATTGCGCTTAGTACCTTTGTTTCTTTTATAATTAGTAGCACTTTGGGTATTATTGTGGGTATTTTAGGTTTTGGATTCTGGTACTTGGCACTAGGAAAAGCTTTATTTGGATACCTAAAGTCGAAAAATACATTCGCACATTTTGTTGATATGAACGAAGCAGATTTTCAATTAAAAACTGAGTTCTTTCATGTGCTTCAATTAAAATGAGAAAAAAAAACTGCTTTGCAAAAACCTAAAGTAATAGTCTATAGTAATGATTGAGATGGATTGATGAAAAAAACTTCAATCCATCAAACTTTTGCTAAAACTGGAATCAACTAAAATACTACTCACGAAGCCAAATTCAAATAATTTTTTCATCGTATCTATAAAATATTATTTTTACAGATTGAATTGAAAAACCTATTCTATGAAAGTTACATTTGAATTGTTGGATTACATCATTTTCGGGCTATATGCCATACTGATTGTAAGTGTTGGTTTGTACGTATCGCGCAGCAAAGACAATAAACAAAAAACAGCCGAAGATTATTTTCTGGCGGGAAAATCTTTGCCTTGGTGGGCCATCGGTGCATCGCTCATAGCAGCCAATATTTCTGCCGAGCAATTTATTGGCATGTCGGGCTCCGGTTTTGCTGTTGGTTTGGCAATCGCATCCTACGAGTGGATGGCCGCCATTACATTGCTCATTGTTGGTAAATTTTTTCTGCCTATATTTATCAATCAGGGCTTGTATACAATACCCGAGTTTATCGAAAAACGCTTTAATACCAACCTAAAAACCATTCTGGCTATTTTCTGGATTACTCTTTTCATCTTTGTAAACCTTACTTCGGTGCTATTTTTAGGGGCCAAAGCACTAGATACCATAATGGGCGACGGCACCGGAAACCAGTTTTTCTGGTACCTGCTTGGATTAGGCGTATTTGCAGCCGCTTACTCTCTTTGGGGTGGTTTGTCGGCGGTTGCCTGGACCGATGTAATTCAGGTAATATTGCTTGTAATAGGTGGATTAATTACTACCATGATTGCCCTTGACCATGTTACGCCCGATGGAGGGATAATGAATGGCTTAAATCATATATACAATGTTGCCGGCGAAAAATTTGTTATGATTTTAGATAAATCTAACCCCGAATACAATAATCTGCCTGGTATTGGCGTGCTTATTGGTGGTATGTGGGTAGCCAATTTATACTATTGGGGCTTTAACCAGTATATTATACAACGTACGCTGGCGGCAAAATCACTTAAAGAGGCCCAGCGAGGTATTGCTTTTGCCGCTTTCCTTAAGTTAATTATTCCGGCATTGGTTGTTATTCCTGGTATTGTGGCTTTTGTCATGTTTTCACAACCCGAAGGTACTGCAGTTATAAACGGTGTAAAAGATATTTTTACGCTTCCCGACAGAATAGACTACGACCGCTCCTACCCATTCCTGATAAGTTATTTTGTGCCTACAGGCTTAAAAGGCCTTGTAGTTGCAGCTCTTGCAGCCGCCATTGTTTCGAGTCTTGCATCTATGCTCAATTCCACATCAACCATTTTTACCATGGATATTTATAAGCCTTATATCAACAAAAACGCTAACGATAGGCAGCTTGTTCGCATAGGAAGATTAACAGTGCTCGCATCCTTATTTATTGCCATTGCTGTGGCTCCCCTGTTAGGCTCACTTCCACAGATGTTTCAATACATACAAGAATACACCGGACTTGTAAGTCCCGGTATTTTAGCGGTTTTTATGATGGGATTATTCTGGAATAAAACCAATACAAAAGGCGCCATAACAGGTGTTTTAAGCTCTATTCCCATTGCCCTGGCACTAAAATTTTTGCCCATTGAAATGCCCTTCCTCGACCAGATGTTTTACACCCTCATCATTACGATAGTAATTATTCTGGGCGTATCCTTGAGCACATCAGAGAAGAAAGAGACCGAAAAAGCAATAGAAATGGATAAAAATACCTTTACAACAGATAAAGTTTATAACATAAGTGCTTATGCTATACTACTGGCGGTAGCCCTTTTGTATACCATTTTTTGGTAGCTATCTCCTTTATTTAAAACAAGCCACTTAAAAGCTTTCATACTTTTTAGTGGCTTATTTTTTGCGTTTTCTAATGCTTAGACCCCAAATGATAGCGATTGAAAATACGGTGTTCCATATTTGTTTCGAAACACAGCACATAAAAATCAAAGTGGCAATATGTCTATAGAAATAGTTTTTATAAGTTGAGAATGAATTTTTGGGTTAATGATGTCTTTCCATCTTGCCTCTGCTCATGGAAAAGTATATTCCAATTGCACTAAGGATTGCAAAACTAATAAATGCCCATTTAACAGCCATTAAGAATTGGTTGTTACTCACAACATCTAAGGAGTTTTTGCCCAAAAATATCGAAAAAAACAAAGTAGCAATGGTCATACTTACCATCTGCCCCAAAACCCTCATGGTAGCTGCCGTTCCGGAAGCTAAACCATACAGTTTTTTGTCAACAGAACTCATAATTGTATTCATATTGGGCGACGAAAATAAGCTAAATCCAAAACCAACCCAAACGAGTAATATCACCATAAGCCAAATGGGTGTAGTTGCCGATAAAAAAGCAAAGGCAGTTAAACCCAAGGTAATCATGCTCATACCTGTAGTTGCCAATAATCGGGGCTGCCACTTATCGCTCAATCGACCGGCAAAGGGCGAAAAAATGGCCATCACCACCGGCTGAGCAATCAATATGGTGCCTGCCTTCTGTGGGCTAAATCCTTGTATTTTATGCAAGTATAAACTGAGTAGAAATACAATGGCAAACGTGGCGCTATAATTGATAAGTGCAGCAAGATTCGAAAATGCAAATAGTTTGTTGTGCGTAAAAAGCTTAGTTTCGATAATCGGATGCGGAGATTTACGCTCAATCATCCAAAAAACAAGCAACATTGCCACTCCACCAAGCATCATCAGCCAAGCTTTTAGCGCAGGTATATCCGAGGAGCCCATGAGCAGGAGCACTAGTGCCGCCATATAAAAAAGTGTGCCATAAAGTTTGGGTTTATGCGCTTTAAGCTCCGTTTTTTCGTCTTTTCCCAAATACATAAAACTTATGATGCTAATGAAAACACCTAAAACAAAAGCTGTAACAAAAATGGAACGCCAGCCGGCGTATTGTGTTAATATACCGCCAACAAAAGGACCAACGGCCAAACCTAAATACACCGCCGATACAGAAATTCCGAGCACCCGGCCACGGTATTGCGGTGCAAACGAAGAAACCATTATGGCTGCACCCGTTGCACTAGTAAACGATGCGCCGATACCCTGCACAAAGCGAAAAAATATGAACCAAGAACCAGATGGGATAAAACTGCAAACTAAGGACGAAAGTGTGAATAGCAACACTCCCCATTTAAAAATACGTTTACACTCCGCTTAAGTCGGCCAAACGACCTACCGGAAGCAAAAACAAAGCCGTTGCCAACAGAAAAGCGGTTATAACCCAACTTAAACTTACTGCATTTAGCTCAAAACTCTTCTCAATCTCGGGCAATGCGATATTTACTGATGATATTAGAAATGTGCCCATAAATGAGCTGATGGCCACTATGCCTATAATTGATAATTGCTTTTGCGAAAACTGCATTTTTAAAATCTTTAGGCTGCATAGATAAAAATAATATCCTTGATTACCGGATATACCTCATTATTGATAACTAAGGTAGATCAGATAAAATATTCGTGGATTGATTTTTTAACCCTATAATTCCCAAAAAAGGTGCAGGTTCCGCACAAGGACCATTTTTTACTTCATATACTAATAATTGAATATTACGGAGCAAACAGCATCGCCATTACGACGAAAAGGACAATGTTCTGCAAGGTAGAAAAGTTTTATAATTTGCTTTATTCTATTTATACTCCGATAATGGACTCCTGCATGAGCCGTAATTTGCTTAGCTATTATACGTTCTTATTTGTGTAGTTTCTCACAAATTCGGAAATACTTATCCAAGTAGTTGCAAGAATAATGGGTAAAACTGATTTCCTAAATCCTGACATATCATAATAGTTTTGTGTGCGTTTTGCTATATATGCACTGATAAATCTTGCTGCTCTATATTTCAATTTTCTTGTTCTCCTGATTCTATTCTATAAAAACAAACCTGAACTTTTAGGAAAAATATCAGAATTAGAAAGCTTAGTATTTAATAAGTCTTCGAAAATAAAAACATTTCCAAAGTTCTGCTTGTATAATGATTCTATCGGAGCAACCTGCATTTAGAAAAAAAATCACTAGAATTTAAATTCTTATACCCAAAATCAAAATATCATCGGTTTGGAAATTAGTTCCTTTCCATTGAAAAAACTCCGATTCTAAAACACTTTTTTGCTCAGACAATTCTTTTTTATGAATACTAGTTAAAAGTTCTTTAAATCTTTTTGATTTATAGGTAGTTTTGTTCTCTTTATCAAATTGTGAAACAAATCCATCGCTAAATATATAAAGCATATCCCCTTTCCTTAATTCAATTGTATGATTTGTAAAATCAGTCTCCTTGATAAAAACACTAATAGGCATACTATCAGCCCTATAAACAGAAAGAATATTATCTCGAAACAGAAAAAGTGGGTTATTTGCACCAGCAAAATTAAGCACATTAGTTTCAATATCGATAGTTAAGAATGCTATATCCATTCCATCTTTAGCTTCATCTGACTTTCCGGTTTGTTGAAGCGAAGTTTTTATTTGATTCCTAAGTTCATCAAGCAATTGAGCAGAATTTAGTATTTCCGGTTTTCGAATTAATTCATTGATTAATGCAAATCCTAACATACTCATAAAAGCCCCCGGAACTCCGTGCCCTGTGCAATCGGCAACCGCAACAAACAAATTATTCTTATACAATTTTATGAAATAAAAATCGCCACTAACAATGTCTCTAGGTTTATAAAATATAAAGTGCTCCGGAAGAAGCATTTGAACAAAATCTCCATCAGGCAAAATGGCCTCTTGTATCCGTTTTGCATAATTAATACTGGCTGTAATCTGACGATGACTTTTTTCGATGACATTCTTTTGCCCGGTAATTTCAAAATTGGCTTCTTCTAAGTGCTCGGCTTGCGATTGTATCTCTTCCTTCTGCTGCAAAATTTCTTGATTTTGAATCTCAAGAATGTAATATGCTTCTTTTTTTTGGCGATATTGTCTAAGCACAATTATCATAAATACCGCAAACACGATTAATCCAATAATTGAAAAAAGTATAATTATTTGCTGCCTTTTTATATGAGACTGATTTTCTAATAATTCTTTATCCTTTTTAACTGTTTCGTATTTTACATCAAGGTCGTTTAAGTTTTTTTGTATTTCTTCGCTCGAAACAGAATCTCTATAAACTACAAATAATTCCAGATTAAACATTGCTTCCTCGTAGTTTCTCATTGATTTGTAATGAAAATACATTCCCTCATATAAATTGGCGTATATACTTTTAATCTTCAATTCAGCCGCAATGGTCTTCATTTTAGTCAGATATTGAGTAGCCATATTGTAATCGCCTAAATTAGAGTACGTTACAACAATTCCATTGTAGATTTTAAACCGTGTATAATTATCGTTTATCAAGCCGGCTATTTCTTCGGCCTTTTTAAAATAGTACAATGATGTTGCAAAACTGTCTAAATTCGAATAATCTATGGCAATATCGTTATATGAATACATCAAATAGACCGTTTCGTTTAGTTTTTCTCTTATTTCTAAAGCCTTCTTGTGGTAATCAACTGCAGAATCAAAGAGCCTCTGTTGCGAGTATATATTGCCAATTTCGTGTAATGCAGTGTGAATATAGGTGCTATCACCAATTTCTGTTGATATTTCGTAACTTTTGGAAAAATTATTGATCGCTTTTTCGTTTTCATATGCATTTCTAAGTTCAAAGGCGTATGTGAGATAGGCAAAAGGTAAATGTCTTGAAATATTGTTATTTTCGGCAGTTTCAATGGCATTTAGTAAATGTTTTCGGGCTAGCTCGTGCTCGCCCATGTTGGAATAGGTGTAACCTAACCAACATTCGTAGTAAACCTGAATACTATTGTTGGTTGTTTTTGCTTTCTGATAGGCTAAGCTATAGTATTTTATGGCCGAAGAATAATCATTTTTGTATTGCATATGAATATTTCCCAAATAAAATATCCAATTGGATGAAATATCGTACTTATCCTCTTCTATTTCTTTGTCTAAATGTAAAAGATAAGCATTGGCTTTTGCAGTATCGCTTTGAAAAGAAATTTCAAATAAATGTAAGTATGCTATAAAACGAGAAGAATCTAAAACATTTGAATTTATTATATTTTGAAGACTATCTCTTATTGAAGCATTTTGACTTTGTAAATTATTGGAAATGATACTTAAAAAAACTGTAAGACTTATGCACTTCAACAGCAGAACTGTTCTTATGCGCAATACTTTAAAAATAAATGACATAGGCGATTCTTTTATCATTTTTTCACAATACAATCTAAAGCAATTTAAGTCTTTTTTTTGCTTTATTCAACTTATTTTGTTTTTTTTTCTGCATAAAACTCAATTTCTCTGAAAAATCACTTAACTAATTAGGGTCTGCTGAAAAATATATAATTATTATTAAATCAATATTATAAATCAAACATTTGATGCTTCAATGCAAGGTTTTTCACGCATATTGATTCTTCATTTACAACAATAAGCACTTAGAGTTAATAGTGAGCTTGTATTTTTTGAAGAGATATATTTATGAGTTCAGTCTAAAAAGATTGAAAAAATGATTATACCCCTGCCAGCGTTTTCTTAATTGACTTATAAACTGTTTAGTACAGTTACAGCATTTTATAAAAATCAACGCTGGCAGGGTTTTTAGACTAGACTCATTTATAATTAGCCCTAGCATTTATGCTACGGTAAAATTTGACATCAATAATCGGCTTTAGCCTAAAAAATATCAATAAATTTTTGGCTAAAGCCCCATATTATAGTATATTCATGCATTCCGTAGCATAAATGCTACGGCTACTCATTGTCTCAATATACCAACCCAATTCAGCATATTTTCAAATTATTCATTGAAAAATATACCTAACTGAAAATAAATATTATGCTTTTGATTCTTGCACTTTTGGTTACTATGCACTCTTTAATGAACTAAATACTTTTTCAGCAGACCCTAATTAATTCATTTACCATCCAATCGATATTCCACCAAATGTAATTTACCCGTTGATAAATCCATTTTCAAATGTATTTTATATTTAGGTATTCTCAATTAGGGGCTGCTGAAATAACGCTAAAAATAAGTTCCTTAGGATATTACTTCTATA
>DYOH01000095.1 GCA_020720625.1 Acetofilamentum sp.
TAGCAAAATTATTTACGTGTTTTTTTTAATTTATTATTCTTGCCTACACTTTTTGGCGAAAATGTTCGCTATACTCTATCAACAGTACGATAGACGCAAAAATGGGCGTGAACTTCCGTTTTAACGATGTTTTTAATCACCGCAATAGTTGCAATCAACATTTTGGGGATTTGCATTGCCGTTTATGCTAGGAATCAATATTTATTCTGAAAGTTATTCGAATATATAAACTTATGCTTATTTAAGAGTGATATCAGAAAATAGCTTAAGCTATTTTAGCTTATTATAATTTGTTACTATAAGTGCGCAATATCTTCGGCAGATAATCCGGTTTTTTCGATTATTTCGTCTGACGAAACGTTAAGTATTTTAAGCATTTTTGCTAATTCAACAATTTTTTGCAAGGCTACTTCTTTCTCTTTTTGAGCCGTTTCTTTCTCCTTCTGAGCTGCTTCTTTCTCCTTTTGAGCTGCTTTTTTTTCTTTCAGCGCTTGCGCTTTTTCTTTTTGTTCGTTTGCTAATTTCGCCTTGTACAGATTTTCGGCTTTCTGAAAACCATCTAACTCTGCCGTATCCAACGAGTTTTTTAAATCCCGGTAGTATTTTAAACTATCTTGGTAAGCAGCACGCTCATCGTTGCTTAAAGCTTGGTATTCTGCAATTTCAAACACTTTTCTAAAAATACGGTCTTTTATTTTTTCCGGAATACGATCGAATTTTTCCAGGTTTTTGAGCAAATACAACCACTGGTCCAAACGCGTTTCGAGTTCATCGATGTTTTTGTTAAAGTTTGGTATTTGTATAAAGATAAAAGTTAGTTTGTCGTAGAATACTTTACAACTTTCTTTGTCGATGAGTTGAACCCGATTTACAATTGTTTTGTCATGGTCTTTATCGGAGAAAGTGAAATCGAGCACGGCAACAGCAAAAACAGCTGTTAATTTGTAGTTCCAATGATTAGACTTTATGCCTTGCTCCTGAATCGGGAAAGTGGAGTAAAATAGGGTGCGATCTTTGAAAAAGCTTTGTTTGGCTTTTTGCATCTCCACAATGAATTTTTCCCCTTTTTCGTTCTCGCAATATAAATCAAAAACTACTTTGCGATCTAAATCAGTTGCGCCTAAATGGTTGGTTTTTTTATATGTAAGCGATTTAATTTCAATGTCTTGTTCAATTAATAATTGATTCAGAAAATCGATTAAGAGCTCTTTATTAGGCTCTTCGCCAAATATTTTTTTAAACCCAAAATCAGTAAATGGATTAATAAAGCGCATGGGTTCGTTTTCTGTTTCCTGCTTTTTAAGTGCCATAGCTAAACTGCTTTGCGCAAAGATACAAAAAATGCGAAATTCAAACGCTATTTTGCGAAAAATTGCTTATGGCTTTAGGGTATATTTTGTGTATTTGCTATTCGAAATAAGTCCAAATTTGCTATGTCTTGGAAAAAAAAAGATAATTTACAAAATCCGAATATAGCTATGCCATCCGAAAGCGAATGCAAATCATTAATGAGGCATTTTAAAAAACACATCACCTAAATCTAGGTTCTTTGGCTCTAATAAATTCGTCTAAATTCGATTTTAAAATATACTCGAGTTCTTGCATATTTTTGGCGCGCGTTTGTGCAAACAGAAATCCAAACACAGGATATTCCTTGTAGTTTACTTTTCTCAGCTCCAGTGGGTTTTCAAATTTTTTGAGGAGTTTTTCGTAGTCAAAAGATAAAATTTCTGTGCTTTCGAAACTAGTGCTGTTGTCCAGAACTATTATACTAAAGATATCGTTGCCCATTCTGTCAAATACGGAATTCCAGTCGGGTTTAAGGTTTTCAAGAAAAAACTGATAGCTGTTGTTGCCATAAGCATAATAGGATAAATCTGCTGTGGTGCACCAACCACCAAAACGCATGGGATTAACTTCAATGGGTTGTATTTGGCCAATTTCGTCGATTCTTATTTCCACATGGGCTGCAAAGTTTTTTAACTGTGCTAAGGCGGCTATTTTGTTCAGGTAATTTTCAATTGGAGCCATTAAAGAGTCAAGAATATCAGCCGAAGTAATATAAATTCTGTCGCTTACATCTACCGAAGAGGAGAATAAGTGCTTTAGGATGGCCAAAATTACAACATGTCCGTTTTCGTCGAAATAGCAGTCAATCGCATATTCTTCGCCGGTAATGTATTCTTCTATAATAAATTCGTTCAGATCAATAACTTCTTTGGGATATAAATCTTTAATTTCTTCAATTTCTTCTTTGATATTTGCAATAATACCGAGCCAATTTTCGGGTTTATCTACCTTGTAAACTCCCATGCTGAAAAATCCAACCGAAGGTTTAATAATGAACGGAAATTTTAAATCCGAAATGTCGATGGAGTCTAATTCATTAATTAATACTGGTTTAAAGAAATAATTGGCATGCAGGTGCGCAATCATTTGTCGGAACAAAACTTTGTTTTTGAACAGCTTGATTTTGGTAGGCCATTCGGTTTCCGATAAATTTTCTTCTACCCATTGTATCGAGTTTTCGGAATTGAGATATAGTCTTAGCGCCTTGTTTGTAGCAATTTTTTCGAGAATTTCTTTGGCTTGCAGATGTTTTATTTCCGGTAAAATTTGCTGAGATACTTCATTATCAATAAGTTCAAACTTATAATCGATAATAGTTTTTTTCAGAAAATCCGATACGTAGGGTTTATCCAGTAAAATCATTGTTTATCTGTTTTTTTTCGGGATACAAAAGTAGTAAAAAAATATCAGTAAAAATAAACTGCCTTCAATTTTCTACAAAAAATCGCAGAGCCGCTTCTTTGGCATAAAAATCGGCCAAGGAATTTTCGGTGTGTTGCGAGTGAGCTTTAACCCACTTGAATTCAATATATTTTCCGTTACATAGCTCGTCGAAATATTTCCATTCGGCAATGTTTTTTACCGGCTTTCCTTGCGCTGTATGCCAGTCATTTAATTTCCAGTTCACTAGCCACTCAGTTAGTCCCTTTATCACATAGCGACTATCGGTAAAAAGCCTTAGAGATTCTTCCATTTTGCTGTTTTCCAGCGCTAAAATGGCCGCCTTAAGCTCAATTAGGCTCGAACTTTGCTCCGAAGTTCCCGAAGTTAATAAATTTAGTTTGCCGCATAATGATTTATTAATAACCGCAATACCGCCACATTTATATTTTTCGAGGTAGCAGCCGTCGGTGTATATTTCGGTCAATACATGCGGCGATTGGCTAAGTGGATAAATGTATAAATTGCTTTGGCGCTTATCGAGCACAATGTAATTTGTTAAACTATTAAAGGCCACAACATCTTTTTGCGGCCGGAGTACAAATTTTAATTTAAAACCCACAAAAAAGGTATCGGGTCTTTTGTTGTGTAAAATTTTTCGTAATTGATACTCATTTTCTTGCAAAAGCCTGCTTAGGCTGCCATTATCATCAAAAATCAAATCCCGGATACTCCACGAGAATCGAATTGTTGTTTGCCATTCCTTGTGAAAAATATCAATCACAAAATAATCGTTTTGCAGGTCACTTATGGCCAATTCGAACACCAGATTTTCCATTGTGATAAATTTCGGTCTATTTTGTATATTTTTATGCAAAAATTACGTAAATTTCTCTTGGCTGATACCTGTAAGTAAATATTTGCCCAAAAGAAAAATAAGTTAATGAGAAAGAGAGATTTGTGTCTCTATAGTTAAAAAATCAAAAAAATCAGTTTAAACGCTAAAATTACATAAAATCAAGTAACAAATAACTAATATTGCAACGTTTATTTATAAGATTGTGGATGATAAAATATCAACACATAAGGCAAAAAAAGAATATTTTTATAAGCTAGAAACAATTTCAAAACAGAATCTCATGAAAGCTAAGTATTTAATTCTATATTTTTTTAGTACCTTTTTGGCCATTTTTGCGGCTTTGTATCTCTACGATTTTTGGAATAATAGAGCGTTTGTAACTCAATCGGAAGCTTTGCCGCTACAGTATGTAAGTAATATGGCTCAACCCAGTGTGGAAATTAATTTTGATTTTACCAGAGCTGTAGAAGCCGGTGTTGATGCGGTGGTTCATATAACTACTACCATAAATAAAGAAAAATATTTGAATGAAAATCCATTGCTCGAATATTTCCTGGGCGAAAATAATAATTTTGATATGCCGATAATGGGCGCTGGAAGTGGGGTAATTCTCTCTTCCGACGGTTATATTGTTACAAATAATCATGTATTGGCAAATTACGATAAAATTAATGTGATTCTTAACGACAAACGCAGTTTTAAGGCCAAGATTATTGGTCGTGATTTGTCTACCGACCTTGCATTGCTTAAAATTGATGCGCAGAATTTAATCTATTTGAACTTTTCAAATTCCGACAGTTCCAAAGTAGGCGAATGGGTTTTGGCTGTTGGTAACCCATTTAATCTTACAAGCACGGTTACCGCAGGTATTATCAGTGCCAAAGCGCGAAATATTGGCTTACTCAAAGATAAGGAAGCAGTAGAATCGTTTATTCAGACCGATGCTGCGGTAAATCCCGGAAATAGTGGTGGTGCGCTTATCAATCCGAAAGGCGAATTGGTGGGCATTAATACGGCCATTGCCAGCAGAACGGGCTCTTATGCCGGATATTCTTTTGCGATTCCATCGAATATTGTAAAAAAAGTTGTGAGCGACCTAAAATTATATGGAACGGTGCAGAGGGCTATGCTTGGAGTGAACTTAGAAGATATTACCCAGGATTTGGCAACAAAGCACGAGCTTAATACACTCGAAGGAGCATTTGTTAGCGAGATTATAAGCAATGGTGCAGCTGCTAATTCGGGTATAAAAGCCCATGATATTATCACCTCCATTAACGGAAATAAAATTAGTAAAGTATCGGAATTGCAGGAGCAAATTTCGCGCTTTCATCCGGGAGATAAGATTAAACTGCTGGTTGCCAGAAAAAATTCTACGCAGGAAATTACAGTTGTGCTTAGAAATGCCGAAGGCTCCGCAGAATTAAAGAGTTATAGCGAAATTAGTGTGCTTGGTGCTAGTTTTCGGCCACTTTTATCGGAAGAACTTCAACAGTTTGGATTAGATTTTGCCATCAGGGTTGAAAGCATTAAAAGCGGAAAATTAGAATCGGCCAATGTTCCGGTTGGTTTCATTATAACTAAATTCAACAATAAAAAACTGAAATCAATGGAGGAGTTTAAAGGCGAAATAGAAAATTATAAAGGAGGAGTTTACCTCGAAGGCTTACTTCCCAATGGGGAGAAGGCGTATTTTGCTTTTGGTATTAATTAATTTGTTAAAAAATTGTGATTTTAATCCATTTTTATCTATAATTGTCAGGCCTTTCAAAAAACCATATATGAGACAGCTTAAAATATCGAAATCGATAACGAATCGGGATAGTGCCTCACTTGATAAATATTTGCAGGATATTGGTAAAGAAGAACTTATTACGATAGAAGAAGAAGTTGAACTTGCTCAGCGCATCAGAAAAGGAGATAAATCGGCATTGGAGAAACTTACCAGAGCAAATCTGCGTTTTGTCGTTTCGGTTGCTAAACAGTATCAAAATCAGGGGCTTAGCTTGCAAGATTTAATCAATGAAGGAAATTTGGGTTTGATTAAAGCAGCCGAAAAATTCGACGAAACCAGAGGTTTTAAGTTTATTTCCTACGCCGTTTGGTGGATTCGACAATCTATCCTGCAGGCACTAGCGGAGCAAGCCAGAATTGTGCGTTTGCCACTTAATCAGGTTGGCTCATTAAATAAACTCAGCAAAGCTTTTTATGCCTTCGAGCAGGCCAATGAGCGGCAGCCATCAGACGAAGAACTGGCTACCATTACCGATGTTCCCACCGAAAAAGTCAAAGATGCATTGGCTGCATCCGGGAAACAGGTTTCCATGGACGCTCCTTTTCTCGATGGGGAAGGAAATAGCCTTATTGATGTGTTGCCCGATAAAAATGCCACTGAAGTGGATAAAGAGTTAATGGAAGAATCACTTCGTAAAGAAGTTGATAGATCATTATCTACACTTACAGAGCGCGAACAACTTATTTTGCGCTATTTTTTTGGCTTAGGTGTACAGGAATTAAGTCTTGAAGAAATTGGTGAACTTTTTAGCCTTACAAGAGAAAGAGTCAGGCAAATAAAGGAAAAAGCCATTCGCCGGTTGCGGCAAACATCCAGGAGCAAATTATTAAAAACATATTTAGGTTAATTAAAATTTATAATGATGGATAATAAAGAAATAATAATCAAAACGCTTGAACTTGCAGAACAGCCGCTTAAAGCTGGCGAAATTGCCGAGAAAGCCGGAATCGATAAAAAAGAAGTAGATAAAGTGATAAAAGTGCTTAAAAAAGAAGATTTGATTGTTTCTCCAAAAAATTGTTATTATTCGCTTAAAAAGTAAGCAGAATTATTTTTTTGTTAAAAGCACTCCAAGTAGTGCTTTTTTTTTGCATATACTTGACTTCGAAAAAAAAAAGTTCTAAATTGCCTTTTAGTTTAATCAAAATATACGCCATCTTATTACTACTTAATATCTAAAATGTTTAACTAAAATCTCTTATCTTATGAGAAAATTACTGCTACTAATGATTTTTGTGCTGACTATATTCCATTCGGGAATATTGATGGCGCAGCAAAACACAACTTACTTTACTGATATTGGCGGGACTTTTTATGCGCCTGCATCTTTTAAAGCCGGGAATATCGATTTTAACCTTACTTCGTGGACCGGCGATAATGCAAGTTTCGTAAGTCCTGATTCTGCCTATGTTCACCTCTTGGGTGCTGATTTGCATGGAGTTTTCTATGCCGGCAAAATTACCGAAATTAGGGTTATACTTGAAAACAGAGCTCCCGATGATAGTGTTTTTTTATTTATTTATGGAAAAAACGAGGAGTTTCAAAAATTGTATCTCTCTTCAACGTTCTTTAGCGATATGCTCGTTTTTAACGTTGCTGATGGATTCGAGTTTAATCATTTTGAAATTTCGGGTAAAGATGCCATCATATACGAAGTTTCTATCGACTATGAGCTTGATTTTTATCTGAGCGCCAATCATATTTGCCCTGGCGAAAAAATATACGTAAGTGTGGATGCCTATCTATCTAGTTTAGAGTGGGATTTTGGCGATGGTTCTCCTGTCAACTATAATTCTAATGCGGAACATACCTACATGATTCCGGGGGAATATACAATATCTTGCAGATATTACGATATGATGGGAATGCCCGATACGATTCAAAAAATTATTAATGTTGATACTACTACTCGCCCGATGGTTGAATTTATGGTATTCAACAACGGAATGAGCTGTCCGGGAGACCACGTGAGATTTGAAACGCATTCTAACTATTTGAGTCATGTCTGGAAATTTGGCGATGGTACCGATTTCATTGAAAATGAAAAATCTGTTTCTCATGCTTTTATGGCACCCGGTAATTATCCTGTTACGCTGGTTGCGGCTAATATTTGCGGAAATATTGATTCTTTAACCATTCCCATTGAAATTAGTAATCAAGCTTTGGCTAATGCAAGTTTCGATATCGACATTCATGCTCCTTGTCCGTTTGATAAGATTTCCATGCATGCACTGAATAGCGGAAATTTTTTGTGGCGCTTCGATGATGGTGAAATGGCCTATGATCCAAATGTTTTGCACGCTTTTAAAGATACCGGTGTTTACAACATTACGCTGATTAATCAAAATGCATGTGGAAATAGAGATACCATGACACAAAAAATCAGTGTGATGTATCATCCGGATAGGTATTCTTACATGAACCTGATGGCTGGTTTTAAAGAAAACGGGGCGGATTATTATAATGAATATTTGATGGTTTGTCCTGGCACTGAAGTAGCTTTTGGTAATAAATCTTTTTTGACCGAAGGTTCAAAATTTTGGTGGAATTTTGGAGATTCAACCGCATTTTCTTATCAATTTGAACCATCGCATGTTTATAGCAAACCCGGATATTATTCGCCTAGATTTGTGGTGGAAAATAATTGTGGCGCTAATCAGGAGTATTGTCTTTCCATTCTTGTTAACGATACCCTTACGCCTCAGTCTTTTATGAGTGTGGTACCGCAAAGCATTTGTCCGGGCGAAGAAGTATTTATTTATGATGAAAATTTCTCACAAGGTAATGCTTACACTTATTCTTTTGATTATGGCGATGGCAACATTTCTGAGCCTATCAATCAATTAACTGAAACGGAGCCTAAAGTTTTGGCTACACATAAATATTTTACCGAAGGAGAATATGTAATTACCTCCACTATTACCAATATTTGCGGCAATACCCTTACCGAAGAATTAGTGGTAAATGTTACTCCCGACTCCACAAGGGTTCCTTATTATTTTGTCATGAATACGGCTTCTTTCGATGAGTATGGGCCGGCTGACTGGAGCAAACCATCGGCAAATACGGATCATCTTTTTAAGGTATCTTTCGACTGGTCTTCATACAATGCCGAACTGAACGACGATTTTTACGTATTATTCTGGTTTGGAGGAGCCTATCCATATGATGGCATGTCATCAGCCGATGGGTATGTTAAAGTTAAGGGAAATAACAAGACTGTTGATGCTTATGTGCCGATTGTGCCCGATGCCAACGTTATTGGAGTAGCCGTTGCATGGTATTGTTCCGGAGTTATGACTGGTGAGCCTAGCGCTTTTGGACTTCCATTGGGTCAGGATTCAGTAGAAATAAAGGAGTTTCCTCTTGAGCCAAATGGTCAAACTTCCACTTTTACTATTGATTTAGCAGAATGGACAGGGCCTTGTTATCCTAGCTACGAAAATATTAGCGGTTTATTTAAAACCGCCGATTTAGGAGGATATCGTTTCGAAATTAATTTCAATAATTTGGAAACTAAGTACGAAATTAGTAAACGCTTTATTGATAATAGAGTAGAGTTTATCGAAAGAGGATATTATTCTGTTTACCAGGCTTATCTTTCTTTCTATCCGGATTATCAGGAAATTCTAAATCAGTGCAATCAATCATTCGAGTATCAGGTTTCGTTTTTAAACGGTGTGCTGCAATTAGAAGATGGTGGCGACAATTGCACAATCAGAAGCACTGCACTTACATCGGCTCCTTTCAACAGAGAAGCAGACGAAGAGCTTAAGGGTGGCGTTTGTCCCAACGACCCTGTATATTTTCAGGTTGTTGGTGGTGTAAATCATGTGTGGGATTTTACAACGCATCAGGTGTCCGGCACACTGGTTAGCAATACCTTTAGTACTTTGGGTGAGTATACAGTGGCGCTTTATGCTTCAAATGCTTGTAATCGTACCGATACAATTTATACCTATGTAAATGTTGGTAATCAGTTTCTACCTAAAGCCGAATTTAAAACCAGCGGCGATTATATTATTGCTGGTCAGGGAATTCAGTTTAAACCTAACTCAGATTTTCTGGGCGCAGAACAATATACCTACGAGTGGAGTTTTGGCGACGGCGCAGTGTCTCAAGCTTACTATGCGGAGCATTTTTACGATATACCCGGCAAATACATGGTAAACCTGCGTGTTACCAATGGTTGCGGTAGTTCTGAGTTCCAACGCGAAGTTGTTGTGATGGATAAACCAAGCTGTAAAGCGCAGTTTGAGTATTTTTATGATATGATGGACGAAACTGTCTATTTCTATAATTATTCCAATGGAAATATCAGTAATTATTTCTGGGAATTTGGAGATGGAACTCAGTCTTACGATTTTTATCCTTCGCATAAGTATGCTGATGCGGGCGTTTATCAGGTTTGCCTTACTGTTAACGACACAATAAATAATTGCATCAATACACAATGTGAGAATATTTTTGTGGGTGAAGTAAATTGTTTTGCCGATTTCTATTACTTTATTAATCAAGAAACCAACGAAGTAAGCTTCTCTGATATTTCCACCGGAAATATTTCCAGTTATTATTGGGATTTTGGCGACGGAAATTTTTCAAATGCACAAAATCCTACATATCAATATGCTCCGGGAAGATATACCGTTTGCTTAACCATTTTTGACGAAGCAACTGGTTGTCAGGATTACCGTTGTTACGATATAATGGTGGGCGAAGTGTCTTGTTATCCGGAATTTATTAGCTTTAGCAATGGCTTAAGCGTTGAATTCCAAAATCAATCCGTTGGGGCACAGCAACATTATTGGGATTTTGGCGATGGTAGTTTTTCTTCCGAGAAAAATCCGGCACATACTTATGATTACCCTGGTTATTATTGGGTTTACTATAGCATTTACAACGATAGCACCCAATGCTTTGGCGAAATGTGGCGCGAAGTTGTTGTGATGGATACCTCTGTTGAATGGAGTTCTTGTAAAGCCGATTTCTCCGAATTTATTGATCCGGCTACAAACACGGTTAATTTCTACAATGAGTCTTACGGTAGTGTTACCCAAATTTACTGGGATTTTGGCGATAGAACCTATTCTACCGAATTTAATCCGCTGCATGAATACGCACAGCCTGGATTTTATACTGTTTGTCTTAGCATAAAAGACAGTATCGGCGAATGCAGTGCTAGTTTCTGCAAAGAAATTAAAGTTGAGAGCACTTCCATGGCTTGCAAAGCCGATTTTGGTATCGTGAAAGGCACAGAGCCCGGGGCTTATAAGTTTTTAAATCAATCTAGTACCGGAGCTTACTATTATTGGTGGGATTTTGGTGATGGAAATTACTCCGAAGCTGAAAATCCTACGCATCAATACACTTTTACAGGCTATTACCCTGTTTATCTTGCTGTATTTGATACTCTTACAGGTTGTTTTGCTGATGCTTTCGATGAAATATATGTAGAATCCAACGATTCTGTTGTTGCTTGCAAAGCCGATTTCTCTTATTTTATAGATCCGGCAACTTCTAAAGTGGAGTTTAAAAGTGAGGTTAAAGGCAATATCACCAATTGGTATTGGACTTTTGGCGATGGTACTTATTCCGAAGAAGTAAAACCTGTTCATCAATATGCTTTTGGTGGCGTTTTTGAAGTGTCGCTATTTGTATTTGATGAAGCTACAGGCTGTTACGCAAGCAGCAGTAAAACAATCTCTATCGGTGTTATGGAATGTAACATTATTGCTGATATTGGATATATGGTAAATACCGAATCCAAAAAAGTTAGCTTTTCCGACAAAACCATTGGAAATCATAATATCAATTACTGGGACTTTGGTGATGGAAATACTTCATTGGAAAAAAATCCATCCCATATTTATTCCAATCCCGGATTTTATCTGGTTTCTTTTAATGCGCTTGATAGCTTGAGTGGATGCAATGATTTTGCTGCGGCCTTTATTCAGGTTGGTGCCATGGATTGTAAAGCTGCTTTTGAAACTAAAGTAGATGTGGCAAATTTGAAAGTTCAGTTTATCAATAATTCTAAAGCCAACCACTATAATTTCTGGTCTTTTGGAAATGGTGATTATTCTGACGAAGTTGCGCCTCTTTATCAATATAATAGCCAGGGTAAATACTATACAGCTCTTGCTATTGGCGACGAATCCGGCATTTGCTGGGATTATACCGAAGCTATTATACAGGTGGGCGAAGTGGTTTGCGATGCATTCTTTACGGCATCTGTGAATCCAAATACCAAAGAGGTTAAATTTACCAATAAAAATCAATCTAAATCCAATTACTTATATTGGCAGTTTGGCGATGGCGGAATATCTACCGATGTAAATCCGGTTTACAAATACACCTACCCAGGATACTATTTAGTTTCGCTTTATACTTACAATGAAAACGGCAGTTGCATGGACTATCACGAGGAACTTATTCTGGTAGGCAATCAGGGCGACGACTGCGAAGCCGACTTCTTCTATCAAAGTAATCCGGAAACCAGAGTGGTTAATTTTACCGATAAATCTAAAGGCGAAGGCTTAAGTTATTTCTGGTATTTTGGTGAGGGCGAGGCTAGTTCTACCCTGCAAAATCCGAGCTTTACTTATGTTGATCCGGGGTATAAATATGTGTGCTTAACGGTTACAAACGCTGCCGGAATTTCAAACATGACTTGCAAAGATGTGAATGTTGGCGAAGGTTGTTTGGCCCAGTTTGATTTTGTGGTAGATGGTTTAAAAGTAACTTTCAACGATAAATCTATTGGTTCTCCTTCGGAGTGGACTTGGGACTTTGGCGATGGCTCGGAAGTTAGTACGGAACAAAATCCGGTGCATTCATTTACCGAAGCCGGTAATTACATGATTGATTTCAGCATTACAAATGCCAATGGCTGCGATAATCGTTTTGTTAATATCATTACAGTGGGTGCTGCCAATGATACTACTTTTGCTGTAAATTTTGCCTATACGGTAGATTCAACCGGAAGCAAGCCCTCTGGATATCCTGTGGATATGTTTGGTACCGGTAAAGGCGATGCTCCTACTGCAAAATGGAAATTTGGTGAGAAACAAAAAGGTGGTTATGCCGAAAACGAAACTACCCTCAGACCTACCTTTACTTACACCGAACCCGGAACTTACGAGGTATGCTTAACTATTTCGGATCCAATTACCCTAAAATCGGCTACAGCTTGCAAGAATATCAAAGTGGGCGATGTAAGTTCTGTTGATCCTGTTTTTGGTGCTTCGGAATTAATTATTTACCCCAATCCTGCTTCGAGTTTTACCAGATTAAGCTATAATCTGTCGCAAAATGCCGATGTAAAAATTGTGGTTTATGATATAGAAGGTAAGAAAATTCAGGATATGGATGCTCAACAGCAATTTGCTGGTGCAAATTATCTCGATGTGGATGTTAGTAATTTACCCTCTGGTAATTATTTTATCGATATTTTTGCCAATCAGTCTAAATTAACGCAGAAACTGGTGGTGAAGAAGTAAGTTTTTCTTTAATGATGTGTTTAAGGCTGTCCAAAAATCGGACAGCCTTTTTTTTACCCTATAAAAAAGGATAAGCGCTGGTATTCTGCTCCCCAAAATATTTAGCCAATAATCTGTACTTTTTTAGTTGAAATTTTAGCCATGGGTTTTAATTTTGTTTTGTATGCTGAAACCGACGAATACGCTGCCGGCAGGCAACTTTTTAGAAATATGCAGAATCAGTATTCGAAGCTCCGGATCTTTTTTTAGGGCTTTTTACATTTTTCTGAATATTGGCCTAAAAAACAACATTCTGCGATAGCCTCAATTAAGCCGCATTTTGATATTTGCAAAATGGTGTAAACCTTTCAATTACCTAATGCTTTTTTACAAAAGGATACTTTTTCAGCAAACCCTATTTAGCCCTGTTGTACATCCATTCCATTCGCTTTGGGGCTGATATAAATATTTTCTTGTTTTTACCATTCTCCAAAGTCTTTCGATAAAAATATTAGCAATATCGCTTTTTTTGCCCTTGTGCTTTATCTTAATCGTTTAATTTTGGTTGATTTAAAATTATGAATGCCAATTGGTTTTATTGTCAATTGGTATTTCTCCTTATCTAAATACTGTTCGATAAAGGGTAGGTCAGGGGCGTAATGAAAACACCCACCAACTTTTAATGAACTCAAAATATCCATATATTTCCTGGCATAATCCGCAAATTTTCCATCATTTCGAAAATGATGATGTTGAAAATGATTTGAAAATCCAAGATTACTGATTATAGTTCCCCGTTTATCGTTTTCAAATTTATATTTAAACCAGTTTGCGTTGCTAAAATATAGATTGTCGTACCCAAAACGGTCAAACCCATAGGATTCAAAGTCATATTTGCGTAAAAGCAAAACTAAGTAACCCATCTTTCCGCATCCAATATCTAAAACAGGTTCGATAATTTGGTCTAAGTTTATTTGCAGAATCTCCATTTGTAATACTGCTGTATATTCCGAGCAAGCAACAGATTCTATTGTTTCACTATTGGAATTATAAATATTTTCTGCAAACGAATTAGTCTCCTGTACCCATTTTATTAAATTTTTATAATGGTTTTCTGCAATCAAATCAACAGACGATTGGTGTTTTTTTAGCTTTGAAAATAAATCAACATACATATTTCTTAAAATCAAACGGGCTTCTTTATCAAATGAGAAATATTGATTTACCTTGCAAAGCTCTTCAATAGCTCCGTTGGTTAAATAATCAACCAATAATTTTTCAGACTCAGACTCAGAATCAATCGCATCAATCTTTTCAATGAAATCTAATGTTTCGGAACCAAATTTTAATGAGTTTAGAATACCATTGTAAAAAAGGTTTTTCCCCTGATTAAACTTGAATTGCTTATCGATTATATTTTGAGCATTGTTCATTGATAAGTTATATATTTAGATTCAGAAAATAAGTCTTCGGCCATACAAAAATAGTACATTTTTATGGTTCCTTAAATCCGCAAGTCTAAAAAAAAAGTTTCGTACAACACAATTTACACAAAAA
>DYOH01000096.1 GCA_020720625.1 Acetofilamentum sp.
CCCGGGTTTTAGCTGATATTATTTTACTACGATGTTTACCATTCGCTTGGGCACAATAATTACTTTTTGAATGCTCATGCCTTCCAGGTATTTTTTTGTTCGTTCATCGGCCATCACCAAATTTTCTATTTCTTTTATATCCGCATTGATATCGATCGACATTTCGAATCTGCGTTTACCGTTGAAAGCAATAGGGTAAATAGCTTCATTTTCGGCAATAAACTGTGCTACAAATTCTGGAAAGTTTTCAGTAACTACGGATTGTTCAAAGCCCATTTTTGTTCTTATTTCTTCTGCAATATGTGGCGCAAAAGGGGCAAGAAGTCTTGATAATGGGTCAAGAATTGCCGTTTTGTTGCAATTGAGCGTCGAAAGTTCGTTTACGCATATCATAAAGGCACTTACGCAAGTGTTAAAGCTAAAACGCAGAATATCTTCTTCCACTTTCTTAATGGTTTGATGAAGTATTTTGAGTTCTTCTTTTGATGGTTCTTCGTTGCTAATCAGTATGTTGTTTTCTTTGTCGAAATGCAGACGCCAATATTTACGCAAGAACTTATGAACACCTTCAATACCGCTGGTATCCCAAGGTTTGGATAGTTCTACCGGGCCAAGAAACATTTCGTATAAACGCAAAGTATCAGCACCATAGTTTTCGATTATATCGTCGGGATTAACGACGTTGTATTTTGATTTCGACATTTTCTCAACGCCATATCCGCAGGTATATTTACCGTTATCGAGGATAAATTCGGCATTTTTGTATTCGGGCATCCAGGTTTTGAAAGCCTCCGTATCGAGTATATCGTTATGCACGATATTAACATCTACGTGAATTTCGGTGGTTTGGTATTTGTCTTTTAAACTTTGGCTTACGAAGGTGTTTGTGCCGTTAATTCGATAAACATAATTAGAACGTCCTTGAATCATTCCCTGATTAATAAGCTTTTTGAAAGGTTCCTCTTCTAATACATATCCGGTGTCGAACAAAAATTTATTCCAAAATCGGCTGTAAATAAGGTGTCCGGTAGCATGTTCGGCACCTCCCACGTATAAGTCTACCGAACGCCAATAGCTATTGGACTCCTTAGAAACCAATTCTTTTTCGTTATGCGGATCCATGTATCGGAGGTAATATGCCGAAGAACCTGCAAAGCCTGGCATTGTGCTCAGTTCGAATGGATAGGCATCGTTATTTTGCCAGTTTTGTGCTCTTCCCAAAGGTGGCTTGCCATCTTCTGTTGGTTGATAAATATCAATTTCTGGCAATTTAAGAGGTAAATCTTTTTCTGAAATAGTGTAAGGCAAATTGTTTTTAAAGAATACCGGAAATGGTTCACCCCAATACCTTTGACGACTAAATATGGCATCGCGCAGGCGATAATTTATTTTTCTTTTTCCAAGGCCTAGAGATTCAATTTGCCCAATTATTTTCTGCACAGCTTCCTTCACATCGAGTCCATTAAGCAAGCCGGAGTTAATCATAGTGCCTTCTTTGGCATCGTACGAACCTTCGGAAATATCCCCTTCTACAACCTGCACAATTTGCAGTCCGTATTTTTGGGCAAATTTATAGTCTCTTGAATCGTGTGCCGGCACAGCCATTATGGCTCCGGTGCCGTATCCGGCTAATACATAGTCGCTTATCCAAATAGGAATTTCTTGTTCAGTAAATGGGTTAATAGCGTAAGTTCCAATAAATTGACCTGATGTAGTTTTTTGGTCGGCCATTCGTTCGCGCTCTGTTTTCGATTTTGTTTCGTCGATGTATTTAGCCACATCGGCTTTATATTCATCAGTTGTAAGTATTTGTACATATTCGCTTTCAGGGGCAAGCACCATAAAAGTGGAGCCGAAAATAGTATCCGGTCGGGTGGTAAAAATCTCGATTTTAATGTCGGCGTTTTTTACCGGGAAAAAAAGCTGAGCACCTTCGCTTTTACCAATCCAGAATTTCTGCATTTCTTTGAGCGACTCAGGCCAGTCTATCGTTTCCATACCTTCGAGCAATCTTTTGGCATAAGCCGAAACTCTGAGCGACCACTGGCGCATTTTTCGTTGAACAACCGGATGTCCTCCACGCACTGATAAGCCATCTTTAACTTCGTCGTTGGCAAGCACTGTTTTTAAATCTTCGCACCAATTTACCATTGTATCTGCCAAATAAGCAATGCGATAGTTTAGGAGCATACTTTGTTTTTGCTCGAGATCAAATTTATTCCATTCTATTGCCGAAAAAGGAATCGTATCTGCGTTGCAGGCTGCATTAATTAACAGGTTTCCATTCTTGTCGAATTCAGCAATCAGTTGGTCAATAGGCTCTGCTTTTTCTGAATTATTGTTGTAAAAATGATTAAACATTTGAATAAATGCCCATTGAGTCCATTTGTAGTAATCTGGATCTGATGTCCGAAATTCTCTGGACCAATCGAAAGAGAGGCCAATTTTATCTAATTGTTCTCTGTATCTTTTAATGTTGTTTTCGGTGGTAATGGCCGGATGCTGACCAGTTTGAATGGCATATTGCTCGGCCGGCAATCCGAATGCATCGTATCCCATGGGATGTAGAACGTTAAAGCCCTTCATTCTTTTGTATCTGGAAAAAATATCCGAAGCAATGTATCCCAGCGGATGTCCAACATGCAAACCTGCTCCCGAGGGATAAGGAAACATGTCGAGCACATAAAATTTGGGTTTGGAAAAATCTTCTTTCACTTTGTAAATGGCTTTCTCATTCCAATATTTTTGCCACTTTTGTTCAATTTCTTTAAACTTATATTCCATTTTCTTGAGGATAATTCATGATTGCATCACAAAGATGATGATAATTGAAAAATTTATTCTATTTAAGCTATTTAAAAATAGTTTTCAAGCAAAAGTTGCATTTCTTCCTGCATTTCTGTAGCTACTGCGCGTGCAGCCTTGGCAAATTTACGCGAGTTGTCGGCGTAAATAATTGCTCTGGAAGAATTTACAATTAATCCACATTGATTATTCATACCAAATGCGGCAACATCGTGCAGGCTGCCACCTTGTGCTCCCACTCCAGGAATCAGCAGAAAATGGTCGGGCACATTTTTGCGTATTTCTAATAGTTTTTGAGCCTGAGTTGCCCCTACCACATACATCATATTATCGGGGGTGCCCCAATCTTTCGACAAATTTAAAACCCTTTCGAAGAGATATTGGTGGTTAAAGCTATCGTAGTAATATTGAAAATCATCAGCACCTTTATTTGATGTAAGTGCCAGAATAATAGTCCATTTATCTTCAAATTCGAGAAAAGGTTTAATAGAGTCTTCACCCATATAAGGAGCCACTGTAAGTGCATCGAAATTAAATTTTTCGAAAAAAGTTTTGGCATACATACGCGAAGTGTTACCAATATCTCCGCGTTTAGCATCTGCAATAATTAAGATATCAGTTGATTTTCGACGAATGTAAGCAACTGTTTTTTCCAAAGCATCCCATCCTGCAGTTCCTTCAGCTTCGTAAAAGGCAATATTTGGTTTATAGGCAATCACCAAATCGTGTGTGGCATCAATAATTTCTTTATTGAATTTAAAAATGCCTTGAGCATCGTGCTTAAGGTGCTCAGGAAGTTTTTCTTTTTCAGTATCTAAACCGATGCATAAAAAACTTTTTTTAGAGAGAATATTTCGGAATAATTGTTCGCTTTTCATCTGTATTATATTGATTTTTAATTGTCAGATTGAGCTCGTCAAGCAATAATTGCTTTTGTTGATGGAACTTCTTCCCCTGGCACGATATATAAATCAGGCAATTTCATTTTCTTTCAAACGTTCTGCATTTTCTGCAATTTGCAATTGGTTAAGAATATCCGCAATGTTTCCGTCTAAAATGCTTGGCAGATTATAAAGAGTAAGACCAATTCTGTGGTCAGTAACACGTCCTTGCGGATAGTTATAAGTTCTAATTTTGGCCGAGCGGTCTCCTGTAGAAACCATTGTTTTTCTTTTAGAAGCAATTGCATCAATATGTTTCTGGTATTCAATATTGTAAAGCCTGGTTTTAAGTTCTTTCATGGCTTTATCGAGGTTTTTTATCTGCGATTTTTGGTCTTGGCAGGTAACCACCACACCTGTTGGTATATGAGTAAGGCGTATGGCAGAATAAGTTGTATTAACAGACTGTCCGCCCGGACCAGAAGAGCAATAGGTATCTTTTCGTATATCTTCTTGTTTTACATCAATTTCGAAATCTTCGGCTTCTGGTAAAACAGCCACAGTAGCAGCGCTCGTATGCACCCGGCCTTGAGTTTCGGTTTGAGGAACGCGCTGCACGCGATGCACACCCGATTCGTATTTCATAATACCGTAAACGTTATTGCCTCTTACTTCGAAAACGAATTCTTTGTATCCGCCGCTTGTACCTTCACTGTAATGCGTTACTTCAACTTTCCAATTTTGTTTCTCGCAGAACTTTAAATACATTCTTACTAAATCGCCGGCAAAAATACTGGCTTCGTCGCCTCCTGTGCCGCCCCTAATTTCTACAATGGCATTTTTTTCGTCGTCGGGATCTTTGGGCAGAAGAAGTAATTTAATTTCCTCTTCCATAGGCCCAACTTGTTGGGTCAGTTCATCTAGTTCGGCTTTAGCCATTTCCCTAAGTTCGTCGTCTTTCTCGTGATTGAGCACTCTTTTTGCATCATCAATATTATCGAGCAGATTTTTATATTTTTTATAGGCATCAATGATACCTTCCAGATTTTTGTATTCCTTATTGAGTCTCACAAATTTTTGCATATCTCCAATCACCTTGGGATCGTTGATTTGCTCGCCCAACTCTTCAAATTTTATTTTCAAGCCCTTCAGGCGCTCAAGAATCATATTGTTTGCCATTTCTTTCTCCGGTATTTGGTTGCGAAATTAGTCTTATCTCTATAAATAATAAAATTTTTTGCCTAAAACTTTCTTTTTATGGAGCAATACTTTATGATTCTTATCAGGAATTCTTTGTGGGGTCTTGTCTGATAGAATTGGATTTATATCTTTGTTGCCAATAATCATTTAAGAGAAAAAAATATGACAAATACAGAATCGAAATCGACATGGAAATTTTCGCAGGCTTTTTGGGTGGCCAATGGAGTAGAGCTTTTGGAGCGTGCGGCATTTTATGCCATGTTTATTGCCATAACCCTTTATCTTACAGATGATGTTGGTTTTACAGATATTGAATCAGGTTGGCTGGCGGGTTTTTTTGCTGCCGGATTATATTTCTTGCCTACTTTTGCTGGCGCTTTTGCCGATAAAATTGGCTTTAGAAAGGCTGTTATTCTGGCCTTTTCCTTATTGACAATAGGTTATTTGAGTCTCGGATTATTTCCATACAAATCAATAGTGCCTATTTCGCTTGTGATTGT
The DNA here is from genome assembly GCA_020720625.1 of Acetofilamentum sp. Taxonomy (GTDB): domain Bacteria; phylum Bacteroidota; class Bacteroidia; order Bacteroidales; family DYOH01; genus DYOH01. Next base: position 5,387 of record DYOH01000096.1, read on the forward strand.
TATGGTTGGTGGCTCGTTTATCAAATCGATTATTACAGGTACCGTTGCCCGCGAAACCAATGCCGATAATAGAGCCAGAGCCTATTCTATTTTTTACGCAATGGTAAATGTGGGCGCTTTTTTAGGTAAAACCATTGCTTACCCCGTGCGAATGGAGCTAGGCACCATTGCCATTAATTATTATGCTGCTGCATTAACATTTATTGCTGTAATTGCCGTAACGATTTTTTACAAAACCAGCAATTTGGCCGGCGAAGGAAAAACTTTGGCTCAAACCTGGCAGGCACTGGTAAAACTGATGAAGCAGTATCGTTTAATTATTTTGATTGTGATAATAACCGGATTTTGGATGATTCAGCATCAGTTGTATGCATCCATGCCAAAATATATTTTACGCACAGTGGGTTCTGATGCAGCGCCCGAATGGTATGCTAATGTAAATCCGTTTATCGTTGTTTTAACAGTAATGTTGGTAACACATTTAATGCGCAAAGTTAAGGCGCTTAATTCTATGACAATTGGTATGTTTTTAATGCCATTATCAGCATTCGCTATGTCGTTAGGGCCATGGCTGCAAGCTTCTACTGGAACAGAGGTTTCCATGGGCTTTTTTAGTTTACATCCAATCGCAGTAATGATGATTGTCGGAATTGCGATTCAGGCTTTGGCCGAAACTTTTATTTCGCCGCGCTTTTTGGAGTATTTTTCGCTGCAATCGCCCAAAGGTGAGGAAGGTTTGTACTTGGGATTTAGTCATTTACATTCATTTTTGGCCAATTTGTTCGGTTTTATTTCATCGGGCTATTTGCTCGATGCCTATGTGCCCGACCCCAAAACGCTCTCACCTGATCAATTACTAACTGCTTATGATAATGCACATTATATTTGGTATTATTATTCAGCAGTTGGTTTTACTGCGGCCATAGCATTGGTTGTTTTTGGTTATGTATCCAAAAGAATGGATAAGAAAAAAACAAATAATTTATAAAAATGGTAATTGAATATTTTAAGTCGATGGTTTGCCCAAGGTGTATTAATGTAACACGCGAGTTGGCAAAATTAAAGCAGGAATACCCGCAATTGGAGATAAAATTTATAGAAATAATCACCAATATGGCTTATGCTCAGGAGCAGGGAGTAAAAGGGATTCCATTTTTGAGAATAGGAGAAGCTAAACTTGGGGGCAAAATTATTCCGGGGCATAAAGTTCGCGAATTTGTTCTTTCCAATATGAATAAAGTCTGATTTGGGCAAAAAAAGACTGGAGAAGTAAAGCTCCTGTCTTTTTTTCTAATTATATAATCCGCTTTCGTATCCTTCGTCGGGTATACGGTTCTTAGATTGTGATGCTTCAACGGCCAGTTGGTCGCAACGTTCGTTTTGCGGGTGATTGTTATGACCTTTAATCCAGATAAATTTAATTTGATGTTTCTCGTATAGCGGAAGAAATCGTGTCCATAAATCAGCGTTTTTTTTCCCTTTAAAATTGGATTTTACCCATGTAGCCAGCCACCTTTTTTCAATGGCATCGGCTACATATCTGGAGTCGGTATAAACCTTAATATTTGCCCTTTCCGCTTTAATTAATTCCAGACCTTTAATTACGGCGAGTAATTCCATACGGTTGTTGGTTGTGCGATTAAAACCTTCTGAGTATTCTTTGATATGTTTATTCCATTCGAGAATAAGTCCATATCCCCCCGGACCCGGATTTCCTTTGGCGGCACCATCCGTGTATAAATTTATCTGATAATCCATGCTATTCGGGTAGTTGAATTCCGGTATTGTTTAGAAATAAGCGAATGGCAATGGCTAAAAGAATCACTCCGAAGGTTTTTTTCAGAATGTGCATGCCGGTTTCGCCCAGCATTCGTTCAAAAAATTTGGTTGCTTTTAGAACTGAATATACAATTAACATATTGGCAAATAGAGCAATTGCTATTGTTAGTGTTGTAAATTCTGCTTTTAAGGAAAGCACGGTGGTGATAGAACCGGCACCTGCAATTAGCGGGAATGCTATTGGCACAATGGATGCTCCTTGAGGATTTTCGTGTTTAAAGATTTCTACACCTAAAACCATTTCGAGCGACATGATAAAAAGCACGAAAGACCCTGCAATGGCAAACGACGATACATCAATGCCAAAGGTTTTGAGCACAGAATCGCCAACAAATAGAAAGAGGTACATGAGCGCAAAGGCTACTAAAGTAGATTTTTCAGATTCTACAACTAGTCCTTTGTTTTTTAAACTTAAAATGATAGGAATAGAGCCTGTAATATCTATCACCGCAAAAAGAACCATGAATGAAGATAGTACATCAACAAGATTTGTTTCCATTTTATAAAATATCAGAATTTAGCCTGCAAAAATAAGAACTTTATTCTTCAAAAAAATAATTTTTACCTGAATGATTTTTTGGGGGAACTTATTTTGGTACTTTTGCATTGTATCATCAAAATTAGAAATCGGAAAAATGATTCATTTTGCTTTTTTGTACCTCATAATTTTGTTTTTCGTGCCATTGGATGCTAAGTTAGAAAATTGTATTCCGGGAGATAAGCAAATGGAATTGTATTTACCCAATTTGCAGAATAAAAATGTTGCCTTGCTGATAAATCATACAGCCATGATTGGCGACAAGCATTTGCTTGATACTTTGTTATCTCACCAAATAAAAATATCGAAGATATTTGCACCCGAACATGGTTTTAGAGGCGATGCCGATGCCGGAGAGCATATTGTCTCAGATTTTGATGAAAAAACCGGAATATCTATTGTAAGTTTATATGGGAAATCCTTTAAACCAACAAATACACAATTAATCGATGTTGATGTAATCGTTTTTGATATTCAAGATGCCGGAGCCCGATTTTTCACTTATATAAGTACCATGTATTATGCCATGCAGGCTGCTGCCGAGAATGATGTTGCGTTTTTGGTGCTCGACAGGCCAAATCCTTTGGGCGATTATATCGACGGACCTTTACTAGACACAAATTTTCGCTCTTTTGTGGGTATGCTGCCAATTCCTGTAGTTCATGGACTTACAGTTGGTGAGCTGGCCAAAATGATTGTGGGCGAAAATTGGCTGAAAACCAGTAAAAAACTCCATTTAACTGTAATTCCTGTAAAGAACTACACACATAGCATGCTTTGTCCGGTTGCCATAAAACCATCGCCCAATTTGCCCAATTTATTGTCCATAAGATTATATCCTTCTTTGTGTTTTTTTGAAGCCACAAAGGTGAGTATCGGACGCGGAACAGAATTTCCCTTTCAAGTGGTTGGATCTCCTGATGCCGTATACAAAGAATTTAGTTTTGTGCCACAGGATAAGCCGGGTATGCAGATGAACCCATTGCACGAAGGAAAAATTTGTTATGGGAAAGATTTAAGAATTTTGCCAATCGAAAATAGATTTACGCTAAAATATTTTTTCGATTTTTATCAAACATCAGCCGATAAAGCAAATTTTATTTCAAGTAGAAAATGGTTTAATCTATTAGCTGGAACAGATGAGTTGGCAAAACAAATAGAATCAGGAAAAAGCGAAGAAGAGATTCGTTTTTCCTGGAAAAAATCTTTAGAAGAATACAATCAAATCAGAAAAAAGTATTTGCTCTACGAAGATTTTCGATAGCTATCTGTCGTGGTGCTCCCGAGAAAAATGTTCGTGAACAATTTTCCACTGATTGTTGGCTTTACGCACAAAAACATGAGTACCTCTTCCATTTACTTCGTGCCGTGATGCACCATGTATGATGGCTACTGTCCAGTAAAAGCTGGCAATGGCAGTGCATTCGTGAATTTGTATTACGGGAGATGAAGTAAAGTACTCCATTTTTCCGCTTTCATCGTAATAAAATTCAAAGGTACGCCTTAACTCGGTTAATCCGTTGTAGCGCTCATGAATAGTAGAAGAGAAACCTACAATTTCTTTGTCGAAATAACCCAAAAGTGTATCAAGGTCATTTTGATTAAATGCCAGGCTAATTTCTTCTTCTATTTCGATTAAATGGTTTCTTATTTCGTCCATAGTTTTAAAATTTATACTACAATTTAAGAAATAATTTTGGCTATTTGAGCAATTATGCGTATATTTTTTGCATATTATTGATAAAAAACATCTCATCATGAATTTAAAAATCGGTACTTTCAATTTGTACAATTTGGTACTTCCTAACACAAACTACTATGATAAAAGAAGTTACTCTTTAAGCGATTACAATAAAAAAGTAGAGTGGATAGCGCATCAACTGCGGGATATGGATACTCAAATCGTTGGTTTTCAGGAGATTTTTCACCCAGAGGCGCTAAATACGGCTATTCGTAAAAGCGAGTTGTTTGAAAACGGAGATTTATTAACCACGCCTGCCAACGGAGGGCATCCGGTGGTGGGGCTTGCCAGTAAATTTCCGATAATGGAACATCAGGTATTTACTCATTTTCCGGAGGAAGCTATTGTTTCGTTACCCATTACTGGCGACGATGATTTATTTGAACTTCCATTCAGAACTTTTTCCAGAGCAGTTTTAAGAGCAGTAATTAATGTTCATGGTCAGGAATTTACCGTATTTGTGGTACATTTAAAATCGAAAAGGCCAAAATTTATTGGTGATGAATCCCGGGAAAATCCGCTGGATGTGGCTAAAGCTCAGATGCGTTCATTAATTTTACGGGCATCGGAGGCAACTGCCCTTAGAGCAATTTTGCTCAACGACTTGAAAGATAAAACTCGGCCCGTAATCGTAATGGGCGATGTGAACGATACCGGTTTAAGCGTTACCACAAAAATGATTTCGGGAGAACCACCGCACAGGAGGTGGCCAATGGATGTAAAAAAGCGTATTTGGGACGTTTTGCTATATCATTCCAAAGATATTCAAGCCCGAAAAAGCTACAACGATTTTTATTATACTCATATTCATAATGGTCATTACGAGAGTTTAGACCAAATTATGGTGAGTGAGGAATTGGTGGCCGAAAATCCAAACAGCCTGGGGCGAGTTACCTATGTTTCGCTCTTTAACGATCATTTATTAGACGAAACGCTAACTAATGATAAAATACCAAGCTGGAAAAGCGATCATGGTCAGGTAGTTGTAAGTATTGATCTAAAATTGAATAAAAATAAAGAAGAATAAATTTCAAGAATAAAATATTTATTTGCCAAAGCTTTTCTCAAAATTAATTGTTTTGAATAGTGGCACCTGTATTATTCATAACATTTTAGTTTAGGAATTAGGATGCTGGAAACTCTCATTTACTGAAGCTTTTCTTATTTAGCATTTTCGGCATAGCTGAACTAAATTTTATGCCGGAGCAGTTGAAAAAGTAATTTTAAAAAACTGGTGTATCAAAATTATTATTTTAAAAGCTATGTGGTATTATTTGCTTTCTGAGATATATAAAATTTTATCAACGGCGTGATTATCGCCGTAGGTGTTATCCGTTTTAAATGCAAGCATTTGGGAAGGCTTGTTATCTCGAAAGATAATTGATTTTTGGGCTGAAATATATAAATATTCTATCAATGAAATTTCAAATTTATTCTTCAGAATCAAGGGGAAAGGCCAACCATGGGTGGCTTAAATCAAGGTTTTCTTTTAGTTTTGCCGATTATTATCACCCCGAAAGAATTCATTTTGGCGCATTATAGGGTGCTCAACGATGATATCATTGCCGGTGGTAGTGGTTTTGGCACACATCCGCACGATAATATGGAAATAATCTCGATTCCACTCGAGGGTGCTTTGGCACATAAAGATAGTATGGGAAACACTTCCGTGATTCATGCCGGAGATGTACAGGTAATGAGTGCAGGAACAGGCGTTTATCATAGCGAATTTAATTACCACCAGGATAAAGAAGGAAAATTTCTACAAATCTGGATATTTCCCAACAAAAAGAATGTGTCTCCCAGATACGACCAATTTACTATGGAGCAGTCGCAAATGCAGAATCAATTTTTGTTGATTGTATCGCCTTTTGAACTGGAACATTGACTTTGGATACATCAGCATGCCTGGCTGCATCTGGCAAAACTTACACAAAATATTTCTTTGGAGTACAAATTGAAGAATCCCGAAAATGGGGTTTATTGTTTTTTGATTGATGGCGAAGTGGCTATTGGAGAGCAAATACTTAAAAGCCGCGATGCTTTGGGTGTCTGGCAAACAGAGCTTTTGACCATAAAAAGCAATTCAAAATGCTTATATACTGCTTATTGAAGTTCCGATGCAAAATTGGCAGTAAAGGTTAAAACTAAATATCTGTATAAAATAATTAATTTGATAGGGGCAGAGTTTCATTTTCTATAAAATAATTTCCTAACTTTAAACCAGAAAAAATACAATAGAAATGAAGATGAAAAAAGTTTTATTATCTGTAACAGTACTTTTGGTACTTATTGCTTTTGGTGGATTTTTGTATCTAAATTCACTCAAAAACAGAGCTTTGCCGGATTATAACCAGGAGGTAAGCCTTAAAAACATGAGCGGCGAGGTAACAATTTACCGCGACGAGTTTGCTGTGCCGCATATTTATGCCACAAATCAAGCCGATTTGTACAGAGCCACCGGATATGTAATGGCCCAAGACAGGCTTTGGCAAATGGATCTTATCCGCAGGGTTACCAGTGGACGATTGTCGGAAATTTTTGGTGCGGATATGCTTTTGGCCGACAGACTATTCCGTTCTTTGCGAATCCCAGAAAAATCAGCCAAATTATTGGCCAACGAACCTGCAGAGGTCGTTGCTGCTTTGGATGCTTTTACTGACGGTGTGAATCAATATATGGAAGAAATTGATGGTAAGCTGCCTATTGAATTTACCCTGCTTGGCTACAAACCCGATAAATGGGAATCGGCTCATTCTTTGAACCTTGTGGGTTATATGAGTTGGGATTTATCAATGGCATGGGCCATTGAAGTGGTTTTTGATAAAATTTCGCGCAAAGTAAGCCCCGAATTATTTAAGGAACTTTTTCCTCATCTGCCATATCAGAAATCGCCTGTTTACCCGGGATTTCAATTTGGCGAAATGGCCGCTGAAGCAATACAACAAGCCGTTTTAGAACCAAATAAGCGGATACAGGAAATGGGTTTATATACTTTTCAAGGTAGCAACAACTGGGCTGTGGCCGGTAGTAAAAATCCCACCGGAAAACCCATTATTTGTAATGATATGCACCTTGGTTTAAATGCCCCCGGAATTTGGTACCAAATGCACCAGTGCGTGCCGGGTGAGTTAAACGTTACCGGATTGGCTTTGCCCGGTCAGCCCTTGGTTGTGGCCGGACACAACGATTCTATTGCCTGGGGAATGACCAATGTAATGCTGGATGATATTGATTTTTATCGCGAAACTATCAATCCCGAAAATCCCAATCAATATAAATTTAACGGCGAATGGAAAGATTTAATCGTTAAGAAGGAGCGAATTGCCATGGGCAAAGGCGATACAACCGATATTGAAATTAAATTTACCCACCGTGGTCCAATTATTAGCGAAAACAAAGGATTGGGCAACGACGCTGTTTCTATGCATTGGATTGGAAATGAACACAGTGATGAGGTGCGCGGCGTATATCTGCTGAATCATGCCAAAAACTGGAACGACTTTAGAGAGGGTGTGAAAAATTTTGCATCTATCAGTCAGAATTTTGTTTATGGTGACGTTCGGGGAAATATTGGTTTGCAAAATAGTGGCGCAGTGGCTATTCGTTTGGGCGACAGAACATTGGTTGCTCCGGGCGATACTGATTTATACGACTGGAAGGGTTTTGTGCCTTTCGATTCCCTGCCTTATAGTTTTAATCCTGCTGAAGGATATGTTTCTTCGGCCAACAATAAAACAGTGGGCGATGATTACCCATATTACATTAGTGCATGGTTCGATTTGCCCTATCGTATTGACAGAATAAGAGAAATGCTAAACAGCAAAGAAACCCTTACTACTGAAGATATGAAGCTAATGCATGGCGACCAGACATCGAAACAGGTGGCGCTCTATTATCCGGGAATAATGAATGTGCTCGAATCGGCCGAATTATCAGATTTAGGAAAAAAAGCACTGCTCGTATATAAAGATTGGGATGGTAATTTGACCAAAGAATCTGCCGCAGCTACAATTTTTGAAATGAGTTATGTGGAACTTTGTAAAAGTATTTTTCACGACGAATTGGGCGACACTCTTTACGAGGAATACATAAAGCAGGATTTAATGGCTGGTTATGTGTTGTTTGATATGTTTACCACCGGAAAAGAGGTAAGCTGGTGCGATAATATTGAAACAGTTGATAAAAAGGAAAACCTGAACGACAATATTGTAGCCTCTTTCGAGGCAGCCTTGCTGGCATTACAGATGAGATTAGGCGGGGAGCCCGAAAACTGGCAATGGGGAAAAGTGCATACACTTACCCTGAAACACCCCATGGGAAGCGTAAATATGTTGGATAAGATTTTCAATCTGAACAGAGGGCCGTTTCCTGTAGGTGGCAGTTTCCATACGGTTTCGCCGTTTTCGTATCCGCTAAACGATTTATTTCATGCAACAGCCGGAGCATCACATCGCCATATTTTTACTGCTGCCAATTGGGACGAATCTCAAACAGTAATACCTACTGGCCAATCTGGTATTCCGGCTAGTGAGCACTACTGCGACCAAACCGAAATGTATTTACAGGTAAAATATCATAACGATTATGTTACCAAAGAATTAGTTGAGAAGAATGCCAAATACACGCAAGTTCTCAAACCTGCGAAATAAATTCGGAACCAGAATTTAAATAGTTTTTTATTAAAAAGCCTTCAAAGAAATTATTCTTTGAAGGCTTTTTAATTTTTATGCTAAACTACTTTTTATAGCTTTAAAAATAATGTGCTATAATATTAAT
>DYOH01000097.1:0-12393 GCA_020720625.1 Acetofilamentum sp.
TAGTACAGTTACAGCATTTTATAAAAATCAACGCTGGAAGGGTTTTTAGACTAGACTCACTAATTATTTACAAGGAAAAACTTATGTGATAATTTCCGGCATTAAGCCGTATAAATTGAATGCAGTGGCCAATCTCCCGGCGGTATCCACAAATACCTCTTTCATCTGCATAAAACCTAATCTTGTTAGAAGTTTATCCGAATTTGCATTATCCGGTGTTGTAATAGCGAACAAATTGCTACCGGGGAAAGCTCTAAAATACTCAGCTTTTACTGCATTTGCAGCTTCAAATGCTATTCCTTTCTTCTCAAATTCGGGCAGTAAAGCAAAACCAATATCCTCGCTCGGTAACTCACTTCGACTAATAATACTGCAAATTCCGACGGCTAATCCACTAATTTTTAAGGTTATAATATAGGTACTGAACCCAAATTTATGATAGGGCCATAGATAAACGTCTTTGATGTATTCCCAAGCCATATCTTGGTTATGAATATGCCTGTCTCCAATAAATCTTAACCACCCTTCACTATTGGTAAGCTGATAATAAAAAAAAGCGTCATCAATTGTCGCTTGTCTTAACAACAAACGCTCCGTATCAATAGTTTCGGGCATCCTATTCCGATGGATCATAAATTCGCTCTAAATAGACACCATTTTTAAAAACTATCTTAAGCAAGCCAATATCGGCGGCAAAATATAAATCGGTAACTGTATTATTGTCATAAGATTCTTTAAAATCTAAAAATTCCACATGCATAATATCAGAATACAAAGTATGATAAACCTGCAATTCGTCGATAAAAGTAACATTCGACAAAATAGTCTGCTGATATTCAAATCCATCATCAGTTAAATTGTACGATTTATCGCCCCAATCGCAATATAAATTAAAAACCTGATTATATTTAAAATCATACATAAGATTAAAAGAGCCAATATTCACACTGTAATAATCGCCAAAAGGAGGAAATCCAGCAGTAAGCAGTAAAGTCAGATTCAAATCGTAAAGTGCATTATTCCGGTATTCTAAACTATAGGATTCAGTATGCGTAATACTGGTAGTAAAACCAAAAAAAGAAGACCATGAATCTGTAAAATCGTGATTATGTATCACCTTAGTGTAACTATAGGTAATACCGTTACTGTCTCTCATAAAAAACGATTCGTTCAGAACATCCGGAAATACCCATTTTAGATGATCTTCTACAATATAATATGTTTCTTCTTTAGCCAACGGACTATTATCGCCGCAGGAACTAAATAGCATCAATAAACTAAGGCTTAAGAATATAAGATTCTTCATAATTGGTTAATAATTTTATAATTCCGTGAGAATAATTATAATACAAACTATCAAAAAATATTTGGTCGTTATTAAATTGATAGCTTACACCTTTTATTGCAAATACATTGAAATAGCTAATGCTGTCCAAGCGAAAAGTATCGAGCAAAGTAGCCTGATAATTAATATTTTCAGGAAGATAAGAGAACGGAATTTCGAAACTACTATTTCCGGTATTTAAAGATAGTAAAAAAAACACCGAATCGGGGCTATACAACTGAAAGGAAAGCATTGGTAAATTATAATCGGGAACCAATTGGGTCGTATTTACTTCGTAATGATAAACATAATCGCAGCAAAACTCACACCATGATTCTTGCACCTCAGTGAAACGATTAATTTGATATTGAATTTCCAGTCCCCCGCTATGTACAAGTGTAATGCTCTGGTTCTTTGCATAAGGTATCAAATTTAAGATACTATCCGGAATGGGGGGCAAATATACATCCTGAGGGTCGTCGCAAAAGCAGGAGCTCAATAGAGGAAAAAATACAACAAGGTAAATCAAGCGCTTCATAATTATTCGAAATAAAAGTTTTCTACAAGATGCCTTGCATGCCCAATTCGTTGCTTAAGTATATTAATTTATAATTTTAACCTGAAAATCAAACACTTCAACAATAAGATTATACAAACAAGTTCCTCTGTCGAATACAATTTCGTTTTGTCCTTTTGATTCAACCTCTAACTTTAAATTAAACCGGCCTATTAGCTTATCCGATCTTAATAATTCAGATGTAAAAAGACTAATTTCCAAATTGTTGCCAAACGCGAAACTGGGGTATTTAGTTAAACTGTAGTTCTTAGATTGTTGCACAATAAATTTTGTGTCTAATTTTCGCTTATTAAATACAAAATAAATTTTATCCTGACTAAAGGTACTGGCCGTGCGAAGGCAGTTAAGCTGAACCATTTTTAAATAAGCCTTTGCATTTTTAAATTCAATGGTATAGCCCAACCGATACTCGCCATTATTTTTAAAAAATAGTTCGCCCGCCAAAACCGACTTTTCTTTCTCTTTGGCAACAAATTCGCCCAAAATCTTTTTCTTACCCAGAATAGGATTATCAAATAGTTTGATGCTGGTTTCAGAAACAAAACTTATTTTTCCAAACCTACTTAAATCTCTTTTATCATCGTAAGTAAATTTCCCTAAATTCAGTTTTTTTGGTCCAATCTCAATAGAAATTCTATCGGAAGAATCCGCATTACTAGGCACAACACAATGTAATTCTGACAATTGAAGCCATTTCATCTATTCTTTATTTTGTAGTTTATTTCAGCATTTATTTTATATCCAATTGTATAAATCCGGATTAACAAAGTAGCTAGGCAAAAATAATAAAAAAAACCGGCCAATATCAGCAAAACCAAATACATTGCAGTAAAATTAAATGTTTTATAATACAATTATCGGCCGGCATTAAGGCCTCAGGCTTTTCTAATTTGATCCCGGATAGCATCCCACTGTTCGGGTTTAACCATATCGAGCCAGTTAAATTCGCCTGCCCCTGCCAGCCATTCGCCACCATCTATTGTAATGGTATCACCATGAATATAACCACTAAAATCGGACATGAGATAAGCGGCCAAATTGGCCAGTTCAATATGCTCGCCTGCACGTTTTAGGGGAATACGGTTAATTAGGTTCTCTTCCATTCTGGGGTCTGGCAATAGGCGCTTCCAGGCACCGGGCGTTGGAAAAGGACCCGGAGCAATAGCATTTAACCTAATCCCATATTTACCCCATTCTGCAGCCAGCGATTTTGTTAAGTTCATTACACCCGCTTTACTAATTGCCGAAGGCACCACATAAGCCGAACCAGTATAAGCATAAGTTGTTACAATGCTCAGAACAGTTCCTTTCTGTTTATTTTCTATCCAGTGTTTTCCCAATGCCAGGGTAAAATAATAAGTTCCTTTAAGTACTATATCCACCACTGTATCAAACGCTTTATGTGTAAGTCGTTCAGTGGGCGAAATAAAGTTTCCGGCAGCATTATTTAGCAAACCATCTATTCTACCGAATGCTTCAATTCCTTTTGCAATCACATTTTCAATTTGATCGTATTTTCGCACATCGGCCGAGATTGCCAAAACCGGATTTCCTGTTTTTTCGGTAATCTCCGCTGCTGTTTGGTCGAGTACATCCTGCTTTCGGCTACTGATAATAATTTTAGCACCAAGTTCCGACATACGTGTAGCCATTGACTTTCCTAGTCCGGTACCACCGCCGGTGATAATAATCACCATGTCTTTCAACAAATTTTCCTGAAACATATTTTTTTATTTACGTTGATAAACAATTTTCCCGTTTAAAATGGTCGTTTCGGTTTGAACATATTTCAAATCGTCGGGCGATGTTGTAAAGATATCATTATTCAGAATAATGACATCTGCCAGAAAACCTTCTTTGAGAATACCTTTTAAATTTTCATCAAAACTTGCAAAAGCGGCATCTCTGGTGTACGCTAATAGTGTTTGTTCAAGTGAAATTTTTTCGTGATTCACCCAAGCCTCCTCCGAAAAAAAGCTTAGTTTACTGCGTGTAGTTGCAGCATAAATTCCCCACATTGGATTTGGAATAGCCACAAACCAGTCGCTCCCAAAAGCAAGTTTTATGCCCTCATTTAATAAAGTTTTTGTACGATAAGCACTCGAAATGCGATCATAACCAATAACTGTATGCGCCCAGTCTATTTCGTCGAGCAAATGCACAGGCTGCATACTGGCAATAGTATTTGTATGCACCATCCTTCGGATAGTTTCATTTTTAAGCATTTGGGCATGCTCAACACGCAAACGCCTGTCTTTTATGCCATTTTGATGCTGCAATTTTTCGTAACAAATGCTAAGCTCATCATTTGCCTTATCACCAATGGCATGTGTAACAATTTGCCATCCCATTTTGTCGGCCCTCATAATTTTTTGCAAATATTCGTCATAATCTAAGGTACTGATTCCACAGTTATCGGAATTTAAATAAGCATGACTCATAAAGGCCGTTTGCGAACCAAGGGAACCATCGGCAAATGCTTTAACAAAGCCAATTTTCAGAAATTCGTCGTTTTCGGGAAGCAAATTATTCGCCAAAGCAAAATCAATGGGGTATCCGGTGTAAATACGTAATTTGAGTAAGTTATCAGTGCGAAATTGTCTGAGCAAATCCAAATCCAAAGGCTCAAACAATGGCATGTAATGCACAGATGTGATTCCTAATGAGAGCAAATAATTTGATGCCAAACGTAAAGCCAATACTTTTTCGTCGTGTGTCAAAGGAGGAATCTGAGATGTAATAAGTTTCATGGCATTATCGGTGAACAAGCCAGTAAATTCGCCATGCTTATTCATTTTTACTTCACCACCTTTAACACTTGTGTCTCGTTTATCCAAACCGGCAATTTCCATTGCTTTCTGATTTGCCAAGCCCATGTGTCCATCCATTCGGGTAAGCCAAACAGGAATATGGGGCAAAACCTCGTCAATCCATAATTTATCGGGCAATTGTCCATGCCACAATTCGTGATTCCAATTACCACCGATAATCCACTTATCATAAGGGTTTTCATGATGATGCTTTAGCAAAATCTGCTGAAAATCCTCTTTGCTCCTACAGTTTCTAAAATCGGGGCGCGACAAATAGCTGCCACCTTCGATTAAATGAAGATGAGCATCGGTAAGTCCGGGTAAAACACTTCGCCCATAAGCATTTATAAGCTTAGTATCTTTATCAGCCAAGTTTTTCAATTGCTCAAAATTACCCAGCGCCAAAATTTTATTTGCGCCCAATGCAATTGCTTCGGCGGTAGGATTTTTGCTATCGGCTGTCCATATTTTGGCGTTGTGGATGAGAATATCTGCTTTAGTATTCATTTTAAAGATAGCTTTGAGCGTTTAAAGATATAAACTTCTTGTTTGTGTTCAAAAGAACAAAAGCACCAAAAGGTAAAACAAATTGCGTAGAAATGTGTCCTACCGGAAAGCCAAGTATTACAGGAACATCAAGTTTAGCAAAATAGTGCAAAAAAATATCACTAAGCTCCAGGCTGTTTTCAGGGTTAAGATTCCAATCGTTGGCATTACATTGATTAAAATTACCCAGAATAAATGCTCTTGCCTGATTTAGTTTACCACATTGCTTTAATTGATTTAGCATACGATCAATTCTATAAGGTTTTTCGGCTACCTCTTCCAAAAAAACAATTTTATCTGTCCAATCTATATCGAATGCAGTGCCGATAAGCGAGTTTACAATAGACAAATTACCGCCAACCAGAATACCTTTAACATGCTGATTATTCAATACAGCCAAATCATTCCATTCTTTGTAATCTAAGATTATATTGGGTAATTCAGGTAATAAAAAAAATTGTTCCACCTGTTTTCTTGTAAAAGAATCCAATACACCGGCAGCCATGGCACCGTGATAACAAATCAATCCGGTATTCTTGTAGATGGCATGCAGCAAAAAAGTATTATCGCTATATCCCATAATACGTATTGGCCGATTGCGTAATAGTTCGAAATCAATCAAATCAACCATTCTTGATGTTCCATATCCACCACGCACAATCCATACCGCTTTTACATCGGGGTTTTTTAATGCCAGATTAAAATCTTCGGCGCGCTCGGCATCGGTTCCGGCTAAATAGCCAAATTTTTTATTGCTTAGCGATGAAAAATATGGGACCAAATCAAAAGATTTTACATTCGCAATGGCCTGCTCCCATTTTTCTGAGTCTACATGGCTTGCCGGGGTTAAAATGGCTACTTTATCACCTTTCTGAAGTGGTGGTGCTATTTTCATTGAATTATTTTATACGATTAAAATATTTTCGTGCAGATAGAACATAAGCCTTGATATGCTCCTTATCTATATCTTCATCAAAATTGGAACGATTATTAGCCTGTAAGAAAAAACCAAACTTTCTGATTAAATGAATAGAAACTTTATTTTGGGGATGAATCCAAGCCTCGATTTTTCTATACTTTAGATCCAAAAAGCCAAAATTCAACACAAGTGCAATGGCTTCTTTAGCATAACCCATGTTCTGAAAATCCGGTAAAATTTCATAACCAATCTCCCCAAAAGATTTATCTGCTGAAATATTCCAAATACAAATGGTACCAAGCAAAACATCAGTATCATTATCGGCAATAGCCCAATAATACAAAATGCCACTATTCATTTTTTCGTTTATTGAAACAATAAAAGCCAGGGCTTCTGCTTCTGATTTTGCCACATTTTTTTTTACATATTTCAAAATAAACGGATGAGTTCTCAATACAAATACAGCGCTCGTATCATGGGCAGTTAATTGTCTGAGAACAATACGTTTTGCAGAAAAAAATTGAAATGAGTCCATAATAATTTGAAAACACGAAGATAAACATTTAGTTTTGAAACAAACGAGCAAGCAATGAATAAAAGAGACGATATGGTGTTCGATTTTGGAGAGAACCGGAAAGAATACTCAGAAAAAGCATTAAACAATATCAAAATAAAAGAAGCTGAAAAAGATTTTCTGCATTTCTTTCGAGATATAACGCTCGATGGAAAAAGTTTTCTCGATATTGGATTTGGTCAGGGCTTTAGCCTGCTGATAGCAGCAAAAAACGGAGCAAAAGTATGCGGAGTGGATATCAACAAAAAAAACAAAATACTCTGTTTGGAGAATAATGCCCAATTTTTCCACCTTCAGATTTCAGAGAAGCAACTCCATACAGCATCCATTTTGGATTAGAATTTTGTACAAAATAATTTAGCAACGAAATACGATATAGTGCATTCCTGGGGTGTACTTCATCATACCGGAAATATGTGGCAGGCCATAAATCAGTCGGCAGAATTGGTTGAAAAAAACGGTTACCTGCTTATAGCCATTTACAATAAGCATTGGTCTTCTGCCTTATGGAAACGAATAAAAAAAACATACAATAATATGCCTTCCTTTGTGCAAAAAACGATGGTATGGGTATTTAGCGTAATTATTTTTGCAGCAAAATGGTTGCTAAACTTTAAGAATCCGTTAAAAAAAGAACGAGGAATGAATTTTTACTACGATGTGATAGACTGGATAGGTGGCTATCCTTATGAATATGCATCAAAGACCGAAATTTACTCTTTTCTCGAAGATAAGGGCTTTGTGCTCAAATCTTTTTATCCATCTACAGTTCCAACAGGCTGCTACGAATACGTTTTTCAACGTTCAGTGCAAAATAATATCACTTCTGCTAAAACATAAAAATATCTAAAATTAAGCTTTTTAGGATTTTATAACAATTGGCTATATATTTTTATTCGTAATATTGCCTATTAAAATCAATATTAGATAAGAATAAATCTCATGAAAAAAATACATTTATTTACAATTGTGCTAGTGCTGATAAGTTTTTCGGCATGTTCTCAAAGCAAAGAAAAAGAAGAAACCAGGCAAGTAACTACAAAAGCAAAACCTATGAGCTATAATTATTTATCAAAAGAAGAACAAAAAGTAATCCTTAACAAAGGCACAGAATATCCGTATACGGGCCAATATTATGCTTTCGACGTCGAGGGCACATACCTATGTAAGCAATGCAATACCCCGCTGTAT
Source organism: Acetofilamentum sp. (assembly GCA_020720625.1). Classification (GTDB taxonomy): domain Bacteria; phylum Bacteroidota; class Bacteroidia; order Bacteroidales; family DYOH01; genus DYOH01. The sequence continues at coordinate 7,942 of DYOH01000097.1, forward strand.
AAATCTACAGATAAATTTGATGCCCACTGCGGGTGGCCAAGTTTCGATGATGAAATACCGGGCGCAGTAAAAAGGATAACTGATGCCGATGGACAGCGAACCGAAATACTATGCGCCAATTGCAACGCACACTTGGGCCACGTATTTTTAGGAGAAGGATTTACAGGGAAAAACACCCGACATTGCGTTAATTCTATTTCATTAAATTTTATACCTATAAAAATGAACCAACAACAAAATTTACAAAGAGCCATATATGCGGGTGGCTGTTTTTGGGGAACAGAGTATTACCTGCAAAAGGCCAAAGGAGTGGTTAGCACCACCGTTGGCTATATTGGCGGCAACAAACAAAACCCGAGCTACGAAGAAGTTTGCTCGCACAACACCGGACACGCCGAAGCGGTAGAAGTTTACTTTAATCCGGAAGAAACAAATTTCGAAGAACTTACTAAGCTTTTCTTCGAAATTCACGACCCTACACAAGTAAACAGGCAAGGGCCGGATATTGGCGAACAATACCGCTCCGAAATATATTATCTGAACGAAGAACAAAAAGAAATTTCGCAAAAGTTAATTGCACAGTTGGAAGCCAAAGGTTATAAAGTAGCCACAAAACTTACAGCGGCAAGCGCCTTTTTTTCCGGAGAGACTTATCATCAGGATTATTACAAGAAAAAAGGTGGCACACCCTATTGCCATAGCAAGGTTAGCCGATTTTAATTGAAGCAACATGAATAAACACAAGCTAAATACAATACTTGCCGTAATATCGGCCATCATGCTCACAGCCGCTTTTGGTATGATTATGGGTGGTGGGGCAGCAGGAAACCGCGTTCTTGAAATAAGCGGAATAATTATTATGGGTATAGGAAGCCTATATTGGGCCTTTGTGCTATTGCGAAGCAAAAATAAAGAAAATGAACAATAAGCGATAAAGAAACCCGAAAAGATGTTTTTCTTTTCGGGTTTTATATTTGCTATTATGCAGCTCATGCCGAATGTATATCCTTTTTGAATCGGGATGTGCTAAAACAAAAACACCTGGCTCCTATTGCCTGCAAAAGGCTAAACCAATAACAAGGGCATAATACTAATTTACAGTTTAATGCAAGAGTTCAGTCTAAAAAGATTGAAAAAATGATTATACCCCTGCCAGCGTTTTCTTAATTGACTTATAAACTGTTTAGTACAGTTACAGCATTTTATAAAAATCAACGCCGGCAGGGTTTTTAGACTAGACTCATGCAATAAAAGCACTTAAATATCCCCTATTTAATTATTAATTCGGACCTACTTTTCTTAGGAAAATTACTATTTTTAAATCCTCTAATAATCATAGGAATCCAACCAATCAGTGGCAGAAAAAAGAATAAAGTTATGGGATTTCGAAAAAGATACCACAGAATGTGTAAACCACCTGTTTTTACATGAAAATCTCTTTCGCCGTTTCGATAGCGCCGCTCAAACTCTGTAAAAATAATAGGCCAGTTGAAAGGCAGAATATGTGGAATGCGTTTCCAGTTCTGCGCCATTTTTTTCAGTAATTCTTTAATGGAGAAAGGAGCTTTACCATAGGTTTTTACAGCCTCGTTAAGTTCGTCTTGTGCCATATTGCGAACCTTATCAGCCATTTGCCTGAATTCCTCCTGGGTAATGTCTTCGTAGGGTTTGTTTGTCCAGTCGAACGGACGAATTCCCTTTCCCATCACAAAAGTAAGCTTAGCCGGAAAAGCAATATAAAATACCCAAGGTTGCAAAAAAAGCAGCAAGGTAATTGGTCCCAATGGCAAAAAGGGTATTCCAATATAATTCATCATACGATTAAGCCATTTGTTGCTATAGGTAAGCGGATCAATGTATTCGCCATTTACAGTATGAATGGGATAAATTTCGGTTCTGTATTTTACACTCATTCGCACAAAAGAAGACTTATACTCCTGCAACTGGTATCGTTTATCAAAACCTTTTCCGATACCGGGCACACCCTCCGGATAGATCATCACGTGGTTCTTATCCTGATACATAAGAGATTCGAAATTCAGAAAAGTAGCATCTACAGCCCCCGCCCTTTTCCACAAATTCTTGATTTGAAAAGGATTCATAAAGCTAGAGAAGGAAAGCATTGGCGAAGCCAGCACTTTAAAACAATCTTTTCCGAAATTAAGTTTTTTGTTTAGACCATAAGTAAAAACCATAGCGTCCCAGGGAAAAGCCATTCCGCTGTGGTTGCTGGCAAAGATAAGTGGCCTTTGTGGATTATTTCTTTGAGGCAGATTATCAAAACCAACAAAAACAGGCCTAAACCAAACATCATTTATTATTTCGAACAAATCGTTGGTCAAAGTTTTCAGAAAAACTTCATCATAATGCTGATCCAGCAGTATTTTATTTTGTTCAAACGCTTCGGTTGATTGATTAAAATCAACATCATTCTTCTCCTTGGCTTTCTGCTTGAGCATTTCAATAGCTCTGGTCTGCATTTCCTTGTTGGTTAATCGTGTCATATTGTAAGCAATTTAGGGAAATTTTTGCTTGGGTAATTTAGAAAAAATATCTAATAATAGAAACATTATCAACGAAAAAAGTAAAAATATTTTTAGAAAATATAAAGCTTTAAACGAAAAGAAAAATGTATTGTTTCAAAAACTTGTCAAAATATAGATAGTAATATCAATAAATTATTTCGGGAAATTGGGTTCCAAAATACTTAATCACGATTTCATCCTTTACCTCCACTATTTTTTTGTTGCGTATCCAATAATCTACCCCAAAAGAAACCGGCAAAACCATAAACCTAAACAAATGGATATTCTGAGCCAGTGCAAGCAATTTGCTATTTTTGTAGCTCATTTCTACTTCGGTTAAATAGCGCTGCCCAGGCCGCACTTTATGAAGTAAATAATAATCTATGGCAATCAATTCATGCAGTATTTTATCATCGGGATAATTTTCGTTGGCAAATTGAAAAAGTACATCGAATAATTGTATCAAACTATACTGATGAAAATTAATTCGATTTTCGGCAAATAAACCAAGTTGGTGCATAAATTCGAAAATCGACATACTTTTAAGCACATACAATAAGGTATTATGCGCACGGGGTTTATTCCAATACACGTCTAAAACATGTTCGACCAGTGAAAGTTCATGCAATTCCATCTTGCTAAGGTATTTACTTTCTATAATCTGGTAAGGCGCCGATTTATCGAATATCTGAAGGTGCTCGTTTGCTTCGGCCCGATTGGGAGTTCCTTTCAGGAACTTTAAAAAGCCTAGCTGAATTTCGGTAGCTTGCAAAGCAAATACTTCTTCGATACTTCGCTTAATATCTTCGAAATAATCGTAAGGCAACCCAACAATTAAATCCAGATGAAAATCGACAATGCCGCGCAGCTCCTCCACTACCCGCTTAATCTTCACGAAACTTTGCCGACGGTGTGCCGATTCGTTCGACACTTCGTTGAGTGTTTGTATGCCCACTTCGAACCTAAAAATACCCGGTGGAACATTATTCTTTACAAAGGCCACTATCTCCGGGTGCAGGGTATCGGCCTTAATCTCAAACTGAAAAATATTTTCCGGTCTACGATTCTCCAGAATAAACTGAAAAATTTCGATGGCATAACGTTTATGCGCATTAAAAGTGCGATCGAGAAACTTGATAAGCTTGCCCTTTTGCATGGCAAAAAGTAAATTGCTTTTAACTGTATCCATGGGCAAAAAGCGCAAATTATTATCCAAACCGGCCAGACAAAAGGAGCAGGAATAAGGGCAACCGCGCGAACTCTCTATGTACTGTATTTTATTGGCTAGTTCTACTTCATTATCAAAAGCATAAGGGTTTATGCCTGATAAAAGTTTTAGGTCAAAATTACCGGCTACCGGATTATGAACGATATTCTTTCCTTGGCGATAAACCAGTGCAGGGATATTCTCCATAAGAGGGTAATGCGCCAAAAATGCCGAAAAAGAGAACTCCCCCTCTCCGATTATCAAATAATCGATGAAATTGTTTTGCATCAAATCTTGCCACTCGTAGCTCACTTCGGGGCCACCCAACAAAATCTTTGCTTGCGGATTTTTTTGCTTAATCCGCTCTGCCACCGACAATGTTTTTTTGATATTCCAAATATAGCAACTAAATGCCAGGAGATTATAGTTTGCACAATAGTCGGCAATTTCTTCTTCCTGGTTTTTCATAAAAAACTCTTTCCATTCCAGACCACTATGCTGCCTGTTTAAAGCATACAAAAGTCTTATTGCCAAATTTTGATGAATATAACTTACATTAATCGTTGTGAGTAAAACCTTCATTATGCCTTTAATAAACAGCAAAAATAATAAGCTTTGGAGAATAATCAGTAAAATAATTACATCTACATGAATAAAAATTATACCAGCTACGCAAAAACATGTAACTAAACATGGCATCAATCCTCCAAAAAAGTATTT
>DYOH01000097.1:12493-14098 GCA_020720625.1 Acetofilamentum sp.
GAGAGAGAGAGAGAGAGAGAAAAATATTATGGATGCGGATTATTTGTTGATAAATAACCTTCAGCAGCGCATAGAAGCACTCGAGCAAGAAGTGCGTATCTATAGAACAAATATCCATGCCGAATTGTGGCAGCAACTCGACGAACAAATTATTTTTGTAGACCAATCGTACAAAATACTATTTTCGAATCAATCATTTCAATCTTTTCATCAGAAAACAAAAAACGAAGTACTGGAACTGACCAAGTATGCCATATTTGGGATAAATTTATACCAGAATATACTGCAACCGGCTATTGACCGCTGCTTCAAAGGCACAAATCAAAACATAGATTTTCCGTTTTCTCGCAAAGAAAACAATCATTCAAAAAAGCTGTGGGTAAAAATAATACAGCAGAAAGACCCGCATTCCGATGCTGCCATTGCAGCGCTAATAATAAAATCTGAATCAATTGCCACCTTTACGCAAAAGAAACTCGGTAAGGCATTTAACACCATAGAGGAAGTAGTGCTGATTATCAATAAAAATTTTGAAATAATAGATATCAACAACAGTGGACTGCAATTACTCGAATTAACGCCTGAAGAAATTCTTTATAAAAAGTGCCACGAACTGATTTTCTTTCAATCAAGTCCATGTTTACACTGCACCATTAAAAAAAACATAGAAAGCAAACAAACCGAAACAAGAGAAATATATTGGAAAGAAAAAGGCAAATGGCTATTAATAAAATCGACTCCTGCGCTGGATGCCCACAACGAAATTAAGTATTTTATTGATTTATTGGTGGATATTACCGAACAAAAAGAATCAAAAATACTTCTTGAAAAAAAGCACGAAGAACTGGAGAAGGCTTATGGCCAAGCCGATAGAATTAGAAAGAATTACCTAAGAGCAATCATAGATTTAGACAAAGCACAAAAGGTGTCCAAAGTAGGAAGCTGGAAATGGAGAATTGCTGAGAACCTATTAGAATGGTCGGATGAGATGTATAAAATATTCGGCATTCAAAGAAACACATTCACCGGAAAGCTTTCAGATATCATGGAGTCGAGTATCCATCCTGATGATATAGAAAAAGTAGCCGCATCGAACCAATCTGTAACGGAGAAATTGCTTCCTGTGCCGCTCGAGTACCGCATTATTGCCCCCAAAGGAGAACAAAAAACAGTTTGGGCCGAAGCAGGCGAAATTATCATCGATAAAAACAACAAAGCCGTTGAATTATCGGGCATTTTAAAAGATATTACCGAACAGAAACGGCTGGAGAAAGATAAATTTAAGCTCGTTCATATTCTCGACAACAGCACAAACGAAATATTTCTTTTTAATACCCACAGATATTACTACAAAGATATCGCCGCTAATGCGGCTAAAATCAAGCAATGGTTTTCGCACATTCTACTTCAAAAAGCATGAACTCGAAATTATTATCTTTTGAGATAATACGCTAATGAACTAATTTTTAAAGATATTTCAGCGAACCCTAGGTACGTAAAATGGAATAATCAACCACGTAGTGGTGAAATCTTTGTAGAGAATAATCGCAGGCGCTAAAGCAAAGGTGCGTAGCACCGAAATCTAAAACAGTTAAAAAATTTCGC
>DYOH01000098.1 GCA_020720625.1 Acetofilamentum sp.
ATATTGAAGTTTCTACTTTTTTGATTGAATACGACGAAACCAAGTGGTAGAAAAAACTAAGCCCGCTAATAAATGTTTTGCATACTTAGGAAAAAATTGTGCTAAATTACAATTTGTGCCAGTGGTTTTTTAAAAAAGTACAAACGATATTAAAATTTGCCATGATTAATGCCGATAGTAGGTAAAAATGAGTGTTCATCCCATTTTTTGGTTATTAATTTAGACAAAGTCGAAATTAGACAATATTCAAAGCTAAATTGGTATTTTTTTGATAGTGCCTTTACCGTAAATGATAAAAAAATATAACCACAATTTTCAAAAAAATGCAATCTCACCAAAAACTATAAATTATTAAGCATTATTTATATAATACAGTGATTATAATTGTAAAAGCAGGATAATGTTTCTATAAACCATGTATCTGATTTTGCGCTAAACAATAAAAAATAACCACTGCATACAAAACCTTAATCTCATATTAAGGAAGGATTTTACTTAAGGACATAGATTTGAATACAAAAGTATATTCATTCTATTTTTTAAGCACTTTGCTACAATAATCATTATACATTCTTAAACAGAAAAAAAGTACACATCTGTTTCAGAAAGCTTTTGTATTTTCGTTGCCAAAAAAGAATATGATTCTCATACAAAACATCAAATCGCTTGTTCAAACAGAGAAAAATCCGGTAAAATGGGTGGCAGGAGCCGATATGGATAAATTAAGCACCATAGAAAATGCATATCTGTTGCTAAAAAACGAGCTGATTGAAGATTTTGGCCACATGCACGAATTGCACCAGAAATATTCGCCTGAAATTTTATCAGACTATAAAACAATTGATGCATCCGGGAGGCACGTTTTCCCGAGTTTTGTAGATTCACACACCCATATTGTATACGCCGGAAGTCGCGAAATAGAATATGTGGATAAAATACGGGGATTAAGCTACGAAGAAATTGCCAAAAGAGGTGGCGGAATACTAAACTCGGCAAAACTCTTGGCGCAAACTACCGAAGAAGCTCTATATGACCAGGCCTTCGAAAGAATTCTGGAAATAATTTCTCTGGGAACAGGAGCAGTAGAAATAAAAAGCGGCTACGGATTAAACACCGAAAATGAACTTAAAATGCTGCGAGTGATAAAAAAACTAAAGGAGACCACGGATTTGGAAATAAAAGCCAACTTTTTGGGAGCGCATAGTATTCCGGCAGAATATCGCGGTAAGCAAGATAAATACGTGGATTTGATTATAAATGAAATGCTGCCTCAGGTGGCCGAACAAAATCTGGCCGATTTTGTGGATGTTTTCTGCGACAAAGGTTTTTTTACCGTGGAAGATACAGACCGAATCTTAAATGCAGCCTCTAAATTTGGCTTGCGTCCAAAAATTCACGCCAACGAACTCGATTTCTCCGGAGGGGTGCAAATTGGTGTTAAACACAATGCTCTTTCGGTAGACCATTTAGAATTTATTGGTAATGAAGAGATTAAAGCACTCTTAAACTCCGAAACCATGCCAACCATTTTGCCTGGAGCGGCCTTTTTTCTGAATATGCCCCTATCCCCTGCCCGAAAAATGATAGAAGCAGGACTACCAATTGCCTTGGCATCAGATTTTAACCCCGGCTCATCGCCATCTGGCAACATGAAACTAATCATGTCAATGGGATGTATTAACTATAAGCTTACCCCCAGGGAGGTGATTAATGCCACCACCATTAATACGGCTTATGCCATGGGTTTGGAACATAAAACCGGCAGTATTGCCCGCGGCAAACTAGCCAATGTATTCATAACCAAAAAAATACCAAATATCGAATTTATGCCTTATGCCTATGGTTCCAATCTGATAGACAAAGTAATTCTCAGAGGCAAAGAAAAATCTTTAACATCTTGCTAATACCAACAAATATATAATTTCAAAAAAATAAACGATAAAAACATGAGAAAACAAATTATCGAATGCGTTCCCAATTTCAGCGAAGGTAACGACATGCACATTATTAAACAAATTACAAACGAAATTGAAAAAATAGATGGCGTTAAACTACTCGATGTAGACCCCGGAAAAAGCACCAACCGCACGGTTGTTACCTTTGTTGGAGAGCCTGCACAAGTAATAGAAGCAGCTTACATGGCAATCAAAAAAGCGGCAGAGCTAATAGACATGAGCAAACATCACGGCGAACACCCGCGCATGGGAGCCACAGATGTGTGTCCATTGGTACCGGTGGCCAATATCTCGATGGAAGAAACCATCGCATTTGCCCACAAATTAGCCCAAAGAGTGGGCGAAGAGCTCAATATTCCAGTATTTTGCTACGAATCGGCTGCATTTTCGCCCGAAAGGAAAAACCTGGCCAATATTAGAGCCGGCGAGTATGAAGGATTAAAAGAAAAGCTGGCCAAAGCGGAATGGAAACCCGATTTTGGAAAAGCAGAATTTAACGCCAAAGCAGGTGCTACCGTAATTGGTGCACGAAACTTTTTGGTGGCCTACAACTTCAACCTCAATACCACATCAACCAGAAGAGCCAATGCCATTGCTTTTGATGTGCGGGAGGCCGGGCGAACCCTTCGCGAAGGAGACCCGATTACAGGCAAAATTGTTAACGATGAGCACGGAAACCCCATTCGAATTCCAGGCACATTGAAAGGAACCAAAGCAATTGGCTGGTTTATCGAAGAATATGGCATTGCACAAATCTCCATGAACATAACTGACATCAATCAAACACCTGTACATATAGCCTTTGAAGAAGTTTGTAAAAAAGCAGCAGAAAGGGGTATTCGCATAACAGGTTCAGAATTGGTTGGATTAATTCCCAAACAGGCCTTAATTGATGCCGGAAAATACTTCCTGCGCAAACAAGAACGTTCGGTGGGCATACACGAATCCGGAATTATCCAAATTGCTGTAAAATCGCTTGGATTGGATGAGTTAAAACCCTTTGAACCACAAAAAAGGATAATTGAATACTTACTCGAAGATGCCGGTAGCCAAAATTTGGTAAAAATGAATTTAATTGATTTTGCCAATGAAACTGCATCAGAATCGCCTGCTCCGGGTGGTGGTTCTATTGCTGCCTATATGGGAGCTTTAGGTATTTCCCTTGGCACGATGGTGGCCAATTTATCGGCGCACAAAAGGGGTTGGGATGAGCGTTGGGATGAATTTTCGAATTGGGCCGAAAAAGGCCAGTACTATAAAGATGCCCTTTTGCAATTAGTAGATGAAGATACCCGCGCATTTAACCGCATTATGGATGCTTTTGGATTACCTAAAAACAACGACATTGAAAAGGCTGCAAGAAAAAAAGCCATTGAAGATGCCACCCGGTTTGCCACCGAGATTCCTTATAAAGTTATGACTTTGGCCTTCGAAAGCATGGAAGTAATAAAAGCAATGGCCGAAATTGGAAACCCAAATTCTGTTTCAGATGCCGGTGTTGGTGCTTTGGCTGCCCGCTCAGCAGTAATCGGAGCCTTTCTGAACGTAAAAATAAATGCCGCCGGTTTGCACGACAAGGCATTTGCTTCCGAAATAGTGCTAAAAGGAAACGAAATTCAGAAAAATGCAATACAAATGGAGACTGAGATTTTGCAAATAGTAAACGCAAAAATTGATGCCTAAAATATTTGTATTAACTCAAAAATTTCTGAAAAGAAATTAAAGTGTAAATTCATTATAGCCTAGTAGCTACAAAAACAAGAAGTTAAGCTAATCCAAAAGCAAGATTTTGGCCTTGCTTAACTTCTTATATTGGCACACAAAATTACACTAAACCGCTAAAAAATTTGGCAAAAAATATTAGTCTAATACCAAACGAATGCCCTTAATTCTTGGTTCCAAAATTAAGTTTGTGCATAACTTCCCGCATAATTCTGGCATGTAATACATCTTTATATTGTTCCACAAACTGCCTTACAAGCAGAGCCTCTCTCTTAGACAACTCACGTAAAGCCCAGGAAACAGCCTTTACAATCATAAGCTGATAATCTGTTACATACAAGGAGCATATCTCAAGGGTTTGATGCCAATCTCCCGTTCCGCCTCTCGATTTCAGATTAAGTGCCACGGTAGCCACAATAGCCGATCTTCGTTGCCAAACATTCTCAGAAACAGCTCTTTGTAAAATGTATTCTTTACTAATAATTTGAACTCTCCAGGCATAGCCCAAAATAAACACAGCATAAGTATCTGTAGCCGCCCAATTATCAATATTTGCCGATAAACGATTAAGTTCCGATTCGCCAACCTGATGCAACAAATCCTTATTTGCGGAAAGCAAAAGCAAGGCGAGCATATATGCTTCATAAACCGCCGAATCGCTCAATCGAAAAATAAAACTCCATTGATTGGTGTAGCTCAATCCTTTAAACAATGGATTTACTTCTTTCTGAAGCATTTTAAGCTGTGGAGTAGTCAATCCCAAAAACTTAAGCGCAGAGGGTGTATAGCCCGAAGCAAAAACTGCTCTTTTTTCATTGGAAAGGCTTTCCATAACCTGCATAATATCTGCAAATAATTTTTCCATAATTCAAAAAAAAACTACATTCGAAAAACCAAAAAACATAAATACCGATACTGCACGATATTAATCAATAAAAATGAAATGAGCAACATAGAACTAAAAGTAGAAGGAAGAATTTGGATCAATGCCGGCACAATAAATTTTGTTGGAGATGGAAAAATACATCTGCTCGAAAAAATAAAAGAACTTGGCTCTCTCAGAAAAGCATCACTGGAAATGAAAATGTCATACCGTCAGGCGTGGGGGCAAATCAATAAAATGAATCTGGTATACAATAAACCCTTGGTTGTATTGCACAGGGGTGGCAAAGATGGCGGAATAGCAGAACTTACAGCATTTGGCGAAAAAATAATCACTATTCAAAAAGAACTTCATCGTGAATTTGAATTATTTCTCGATTTTCAATCAAAAAAAATACAAAATGTATAAAATTTGGCAGATTTTCCGATTTTCTATTATATTTGCATCGTTATTCATTATTAAGCATAACGATAATTATCAAATTATAATAGTTATAAAATTTATACCATAAATTTATAGGAAATGAAAAAACAATTTTTACTACTGATATTTGTTATAAAGCATATTTTAGTTTCAGGAGCTTCGTTCAAAACCACAGACAGTATACCGGAACCAGAGAAAATATACCATTTGGGAGAAGTGATTGTTTCTGAAAGCCCCGACAGAGAAATAGTGAACCAAAAAACCATGCAAAAAACCAATCAATATGAGTTAGGCACATCAATCAACATATTGGCTTCCATCCACTTAGTTGGCTCAGGTGCACGTAACGAAAGCACTGTTTACTTGCGTGGATTCGATTTGCGCAATGTTCCAGTATTTATCGATGGTATACCCATTTATGTTTCATACGATGGATATGTAGATTTGGCCAGATTTACCACAACCGACCTTTCCAAGATTGAAATTTCAAAAGGATATTCGTCCATTTTATACGGAGCCAACACCATGGGCGGCGCAATAAATATGGTGGGCTACAAACCAGAAAAAAAAATTGAAATACAGCTTAATACCGGAATTTCGAGCGGTAAAGGACATAATTTTGCTGCCAATATTGGCCACAATTGGGGAAAATTTTACCTATCGGCCAACATATCAAGGCTTCAAAGAGAGTTTCTGCCACTTTCTAAGGATTTTAAAACCGGAAATATTGAAACCGATTATAAATTAGACAATTCGTACCGAAAAGATGATAAAATAAGCCTTAAACTGGGATATAATCCAAATGCTGCTAACGAATATTCTCTCAATTATGTATATCAACAAGGCGAAAAAGGAAACCCTTTATATTTGGGTAGTAACGAAACAATTAAACTTAGATATTGGCAGTGGCCACATTGGGACAAACAAAGTATTTACTTTCTTACCAAAACGTCGATTGGAGAAAAAAATTACGTAAAAACCAGACTATTCTACGATAATTTCATCAACCAACTAAAAAGCTTCGACGATGCAAGTTATTCAACCCAAACCATAAGATCAGCATTCACAAGTAATTACGACGATTATTCCTACGGTGGAAGTATCGAAGCCGGAAGCTACATCACAAACAATCAACAGATTAAAATTGCAGCGCATTTTAAAAGCGACAAACACAGAGAGAATAATGAAGGCGAAGCAGTTAGAACTTTTGCAGATTATACCATTTCCTTAGGTGTAGAAAACGAATGGAAGCCATTAGAAAAGCTAAAACTAATTCCCGGATTGAGCTATAACTTGCGAAAAAGCATCACTGCCGAAGATTACAACACCGATACCGATGAAATTAGCCAATTCCCGGAAAACGAAAACGATGCCTTTAACATGCAATTAGCAAGTTATTACCAGATTACGCACAATATTAGTGTTAGTTACACGCTTGCCCACAAAACAAGGTTTGCAACCATGAAAGACCGTTATTCCTATCGATTGGGCATTGCCATTCCGAACCCCGATTTGCTTTCGGAATCGGCATTGCACCAAGAATTAGCGGCAAAATTCGATTTCGCAAGCTTATTTAGTATCCAACCTTCGGTTTTTTATTCGCGCTTAAACAATACCATCCAAATGATTGATAATGTAGAGCAAGGAATCTCACAAATGCAAAATACCGGCAAAGCCCAATTTTATGGAGCAGATGCATCTGTATACTTCCGACCATCGAAAAAGCTGAATATTTCGGCAAATTACACCTACATCAAAAGACAAAACATAATTGCTCCCGAAATTAAGTTTACGGATGTTCCGGAACACAAAATTTATGCATTAGTGGACTTTTCGTTCATGAAAAACCTAAACTTTGTGGCATCAACAGAATATAATTCAGAACGATTCAGCACCAGCGATGGCACCATAAACGATGGTTTTTCGTTGCTGAATACACAGATTTCTTATAGCTTTGGCCAATACCTTAAAATAGAAAGCGGTGTAAATAATGTTTTGGATGCTAACTATTCACTCACCGAGGGATATCCGGCGGCAGGCCGAAATTACTACTTATCGGTCATTTTTAAATTACATAAATAGCAAGTTTTTAATATGATACTACAGAAAACCATTGCTCAACTGATTAATGAACACGGAAAATATATCGAAAAACTGCATATTTCGGATTTGGTGATAGGAAGCTTTAAAACGGTAGTAAAACTCTCCGATAATTCATTCGGACTTTCGAGCACGGTTTTAAATAGTCACGAAATTCATTGCAAAAAAGAGCAGAGAGATTACAGCGAATTTACTCCCGGTAAAATAAAAGGAGCCGTAGTAATGGATTTATTGCTTTCGGAAAAGCAAAGTGGCATTGTTAATACCTTAAAAGTAGCTGTAATTAATGCTATTTCGTGGAAATTACTAAAATCGCCCAATTACAAAATGCTAAGGAATACCGATCCGATAGATTTAGTTGATTTGAAACCCGGACTAAAGCTTGTGCTCGTTGGCGCTTTTCATTCCTATATCAAAAAAGCAAAAGAACATGGGTGCGAAATTAGAGTACTAGAACTCGACGAAAATGCTTTGCACGATGAAGATACATCACTATTCGTTCGGGCAGACCGATATCCGGAAATAATTCCAACTGCGGATATTCTGATTATAACAGGTTTAACCATCGTGAACAAAACGCTCGACAATTTACTAGATTACGTTATGCCACATACTCAGGTAATTGTAAGCGGCCTCTCAAGTAGTTTTATACCCGATGCCCTGTTTGCCAAACGAGTGGATTATATTGGCAGCATTGGAATCGAAAAACCGCAGGTTTTGTGGCAAATTGTAAGCGAAGGAGGCGCAGGTTATCACACTTTACACTATTGCTGTGAAAAGATTTGTATGGTAAAGAAAGAAGATTAAATATATGGTGTAATAGGGCGTTTATTTGTGTATCGTATAATGCACTAAAACACATAGCTCAATCTATCAATCAATTAATCCAGTAATTCATCAGAGCAATGTGCAGATTTATTTCTGGGTTTATTTATTCCGCTCAATCTATGTATCAATAATAATATAAAATAAGCACTGTACAAATACCTTAATTCGTTTATGCATTTTGTAACTCATAATTAATTAACAAATTACAAAGCCCTTCTATTCCTTTTTCACAAAAACAATCTGCTCGTCGGTTAAAAGTGGTTTACCTTTAAATTTTCGCACCAATTGCGCCACCGTAAGTACGTCCTTTTCACAATATCTGGCAATTCTGTCAATATCTCTGTTTTGATAATAAACCTTGTAAACATCAGCTCCCGAAATATCATCTTTTGGGGTAGGAATATCAAAAATAGCAGTAAGCAAATCTAAAGATGTGTAATGCTTGTAATCACCAAATTTCCATAAATCAAGGGTATCCAGATGCTTTACTTCCCAAGGCTTTTTACCGGCAATGTCAAAAGCAGCAGGCAAAGACAATCCATTAATCAGGGCACGTCGCGAAATATACGGAAAATCAAACTCTTTTCCATTGTGTGCGCATAAAATCCAATCGGCAGAATTAAATTTTTCTTCCACAGTAGTTAAGAAATCCACAAGAATCTGTCTTTCATCATCACCGTAAAAAGAAATTAATCTAAAGGACTCTATTCCCTTTGTATAACGCAAATAACCGGCAGAAATGCAAACAATTTTCCCGAATTCGGCATATATACCAGCCTGAGGAAAAACCTCCTTAGCAGGCTTGTCAGCAGAAATATGCCTCGCCTTCCTGTCCCAGAGCTTTTTAAATCTGGCACTTAAAAATTCGTACTCGGCAGCCATGGGCACCGTTTCAATATCCAAAAACAAAACCTTATCCAATTGCAATTCGTTTAACATACTTGGCAGATTATCAATTATCAATTATCAATTATCAATAAACATTTAGATTATAGAAAATTATCTTGAGATATATTCAGATTTTTTTCGATCAGAGTAACCAAAACATCAATAGCCACATCGTTATGCCCGCCTTCGGGAACAATCAAATCGGCATACTTCATCGAAGGATCAATAAACTGCACATGCATAGGTTTCACAGTTTCAGCATATCTTTGCAGCACGTCTTCCACATTTCGTCCGCGCTCTACAATATCTCGCCTAACCACCCTAGCCAAACGGTCATCATCGTCGGCATAAACAAAAATCTTAATATCAAACAAATTGCGCAATTCAGGCTGCGTAAGCACCAAAATACCTTCCACAATCACAATTTTCTTTGGACTAACCGGAATAGTTTCATCACTGCGCATGCACGAGAGATAGGAATATACAGGTTCGGGCACAACCAAACCTTGTTGCAACATTTTTAGATGTTCCGAAAGCAATTCAAACTCAATGGCATTGGGATGATCAAAATTTATTTTTTTACGTTCATCAAGATGTAAATGACTGTTATCCCGATAATAAGAATCCTGCGATAAAACAGCCACGGAGCCATTGGGCAATAAATCCACGATTCTTTTCACCACTGTAGTTTTTCCGGAGCCCGTTCCGCCGGCAATTCCAATAATCAGCATAATTTTATATTTTATGCTCCCAAAAGTAGAAAAATTTAGTTGTTTTTTTTTGCAATGATAAAAAAAGCTTAACTTTAATTTTACAAATATCAAACAAAAAGATTATGATAAAACATGTGGTAATGTTTAAATTCAGGGACGATAAACCCGAAAACAAAAAAATACAGTTGCTCGAAGTAAAGCGTGCATTGGATTTATTGCCCGATTATATACCGGAGATTCGGTCTTTCGAAGTGGGAATAAACATTTTAGAAAGCCCACGGGCCTATGATTTAGTAATAGTATCCGAATTTGATACACTTGAGACTTATGAGGTTTATCGGGATCATCCGAGCCACCTGGATGCCATAGAAATTATTGCGAAATACAAAATAGATGCAAAATCGGTAGATTTCCAAACAGAATAATTTCTTATAAGCATCAAAAACAAGATATTAATAAAGAGTTTGAGAAATTAGCTGTACAAAAAAGTTTGATTTGCTATAACTCAAACTCCACAAAAAAAAGAAAATAATCTTAATTCTGAAGGTGCACAATTTATTAGATATTTAGAAATAAATGAACTTTTAAACGGATATAATCCCCTAATGGCATCAATATATAACTGTAAAACAAAAATTTAAATAAAATACTGACATAAATTAAAGCATCAAAAAAATTATTCGCTATATTAAAACAATAAAAATCTTTTTATTATATAACTAATAATCAGAAAATAAGAAAAAAATAAATTTTTAGTTAAAATGTGAATTTCTATAAAACAGATTATCTAAAATTAACGTTTTTATTGTAAATTGCATAAAACTCAAATCAGAGAAAAATGAAAAGAATTCTTGCTTTATTTTTAGCTTTCTTACCTTCGGTAATATTTGCACAGCAAATGACCGAATTAAAGAAAATTACTGTATCAGAGAGCTTTACAAGCGGCGAAAGTCATTCCTATACATTCAATGTTAGTAGTTCCGTCAACAAGAGCAAAGTACAACTCGTGCTTAGAGGCTCAGATTACGACTACGACAACGATGGCGACTATACCGATTTTCGCATTCAGATTAATGGTACAAGTATTATTGATGTTGAACCGTTAAAAAATTATGAATTAGGAGGAAATGGAACCTTCAACGAAATTACAATAGACATAACGAGTTATGTAATTTCGGGCAATAATACCATTATGCTCGAAAATACCGAAATGGAAGGTCAGGTGGATTACACCTATGTAACATGGCTGCAAGTGCTTACCCCTGCCGCCGGTTCAAGCAGTGGTGGTGGCGGAGGAAACGAATTGCAAAACATTTCGGTGTCGAAAAGCTTTACATCCGGAGTGGAACAAAGTTATTCATTCTACCTGAGCAGTCCATCGGGAACAACAAAATTAGTGGTGCGCGGGTCTGACTACGACTACGACAACGACGGTGATTTTACCGATTTCACCATAGAAATTAATGGAACTGCCATTATTGAAATAGATCCGCTGATGAACCATGGATTAGGCCAGAATGGAAATTTCAACGAAATTGAATTTGATATCAGCTCTTATGTGATTTCGGGTAATAATACGGTAATTTTGCGCAATACCGAAATGGAAGGCCAAGTGGATTACACCTATATCACTTGGTTAAAAATTATGGGTACAGCAGGAAGCAGTACAAGCACTAGCACAACTACAACGACATCTAATTTACTGTCTACCAGCAATATTTATCTAAATACCAAATTTAGTGCATATCACCGTTTTGATAATTCGAGCAAGCGCGATTATGTGCTCTATCTTTCTACTACATCGGGACTAGAAAATGCAACGCTGGTTCTCGATGGTTACGACTACGATTACGACAACGACGGCGATTTTACAGAATTTAATGTATTTGTAAACTCCAATCTAATAAGCGAAGTGGCATTAAATGAGAAAGGTTTGGGTAAAAATGGTTCGAGTGCAAAGGCTACTTTCACTATTGGTAGCTATCTGAAAAACGGCAACAACACCATAACACTTGAAAACAGCGAAGTAAGTGGTCAAACAGACTATGCCTATATCAATTCGGTAACAGTTGAAGACGGAAAAACATCCAGTAATGTAGCTTCCTACACCTTAAGTCTAAACAGCAGTTACAGTGCTTACCACAAATTCCCGAATCAAACAAAAAAAGAATACAAATTATATCTTTCGAACATTTCGGAAGCTACCAATGCAAAGTTAATTCTCGACGGATATGATTACGACTACGATAACGACGGCGACTTCACCGAATTTACAATCAGTGTAAACGGGAATACCGTTACAGAATATCCGCTAAAAGAGAGCGGACTAGGTACCAACGGAACTAGTGCCAAAGCCACTTTCGAGATTGCCAATTATCTAATCTCGGGTTATAACACCATAACCCTTGAAAACACAGAAGTAGCAGAGCAAATCGACTATACTTATATCAACACAATTCAGGTAAGCAATGGAAGCAGTGGCCCAAGTGTGGTTTCCAAAACCATTACCGTAAACACCCCTGAAAACATCAATACCAAGTTTACGCCCTTAACTGAAATGTCTTTGAGCGTTTATATTGCCAATACCGGCACAATTGGAGCAGCCAGCCTTATTCTATATGGTACAGATATGGACTTTGACAATGATGCCGATTTTACAGAGTTTAATGTAAGTGTAAACGGCACAATACTACTGAATGGAACTCCACTGGAAGGAATTGGATTCGGAAAAAACGGTACATACGATTACCACACTTTCGACGTAGGTTCTTATCTTACATCGGGTTATAATACCATTTCACTAAAAAACGTAGAGGCTACAGGCCAAACCGACTATACCTTTATGAAAAGCGTTGAACTTCGCACCCAACAAGGCTCTAATGCGGTTGTAAATACACCACCAGCCATTGAAATTACTGAACCTAATGCCAGCCGAGGATTTCAGGTAGTTCAGGCACAAACAGTAAAGGTTGCTGGTCGTGCTATTGACCCCGACGGAATTTCGAAAGTAGAAGTAAACGGTGTGGCAGCTCAGGTTTCGGCAACGGGCGAATTTAATGCCACTATTCCGCTCGGAACCGGAAACAATACCATTGTTGTAGTTGCTACCGACAATAAATATATGAGTTCTACTCAAACTTTTGCAATCGAAAATGCAAGCTCAGGCGGAACTACTACCGGTGGAAAACTCAAAAAGGTAGCCCTTGTTATTGGTAACTCTGCTTACGTTAATGCATCAAATTTGGGAATGAACCCGATTAACGATGCCAACGATATGGCTGTAGCACTTAAAGACCTTGGTTTTGATGTAATTAAAGCAAATAATGCAGACTATGCACAATTAACTTCGGCATTAAAAGAGTTTGGCGGAAAAAACACTGATGCAGACGTAGCACTCGTTTTTTATGCAGGGCATGGCATTCAGGTTGATGGTAAAAACTACATTCTGCCCACCGATGTGCAGCTAAAAGACCCAAGAGCTGTGGCATTAGAATGTATTAGTGTAGATAATGTTCAGAACATTATGGAAACGAGTAACTCTAACCGTTTGAATCTGATTATTCTGGACGCTTGTCGTAACAATCCTTTCCAAACAAGTACAAGAAGTACCGGCTCAGGGTTGGCGGAGATGAATGCTCCTAGTGGCACACTGATTGCTTTTGCTACTTCTCCAGGAAAAGTTGCGGCTAATGGCTCCGGAAGAAATGGTCTTTACACCGGAGAATTGCTTAAACAGATTAAATCATCGCAACGTTTGGAAGACGTTTTTATAAATACGCGAATTGAAGTGGAGAGAATTTCCGGTGGACAACAAAGTCCTTGGGAAGTAGCTCGTTTGAAAGGTAAATATGATTTAACCAAATAAAAAATCTTCTGGAAGCGAATTAAAAATGCCGAAGCACAAATCTTCGGCATTTTTTTATTCAGAATTTGTGCAATATGCCTTCAGTTTCACTTTTATTGAATTAATTATTTTCTTACTATATTAATTTTTCGTTATTTTGGAGCTCAATGCAAAAAAATGCAATTAAATTTCCCAAATTACATTTTCAAAATTCAAAAAAGAGCCAACGAAAGCTATATTTTTGATGAATTTCGCAAAAAATACATCAAACTTACACCCGAAGAATGGGTGCGGCAGCATAGCTTATGCTATTTGGTGCATGAGAAAAAAGTTCTTAGCAGTTATCTGGCGGTTGAAAAGCAAATAGAAATAAACAAACAAATCTTTAGGTTTGATGCTCTAGTATACGATAAAAATGCAAAACCTTTAGTTTTGCTGGAATGCAAAGCACCACACATAAAAATTAATCAAACTACAGCGGATCAAATTTTTACCTACAACACACTGATTCAAGCACCTTATATATTTATTACCAATGGATTAGTTCATTTATTCTATTCCTTTCAATCGGAGCAAAGAAACATAATTCCACTATCCGATTTACCCGATTTTACTAAGTATTATTAACTAAAGTTTCGCAGTTGTAAATAACTGAGCTACAAATATAAATTTTCTGAAA
>DYOH01000099.1 GCA_020720625.1 Acetofilamentum sp.
GAAAAAAGAGTATGTGTTTTTGGGGCCGAGAGATATTATAGCGATCACATTCAAAATTTATTCACCTTGTTCTCATAAGCTCATTCAAAAGTTTAGCTTGTCTATGTTCAAGGGCATAAACAGTTGGCATTAAAAAAAGTTTTGTAACTTGGTAGAAATCTAATTGAACGATACGATGAAACTTAAACTATTCATTTTGGCATTAGGCTTGACAATCTGTCAGACGATATTTGCCCAAAGTAAAATAAAACTTACTGTATTGAATGTGGACACACAAGGCATGGATTTTACTCCCGAACAAATGGGAAATCTGCTGCGGATCGAAGCCGAGAAACTAGATACTTTTGAAGTAATGGATAGATATGATGTGGCCTATCTGATAAAAAAGAACAATCTTGCACTCGAAGATTGCTACGGAAAAATATGTTTGGTCGAAACCGGCAAAGTATTAAATGCCGACAAAGTTCTTTCCGGAACGATTGAACTTTATGGCGAAACAATATTTCTTACCCTGCGCCTGATAGATGTAAAAAAGCAAATTATTGAGCGCTCACATGTGCAAGAATATCTCAATCTGCCCAAAGAAACTCAACTGATGATGCGCGTTAGCTTGCGCAAACTTTTTGGAATGCCTGTTGAGAAAGTTTTGGAAGAAGGACTTACTAAAAAGTTTAACTACGAATCGGCTATTAATAATCCCGATGCCACATCACTTAACCTGAACGGTCCAAGAATGGGCGGTGTATTTTATTCAGGCGAAGTGGCCAATATTCTAAAGGAAAAAGAGGCCAATGGTGGATTCGATGTATATCCGGTTATGTTTCAGTTTGGCTATCAATACGAAATTCAATACCTGAATCAGGGCGCTTTTCAGGCACTATTCGAAATTTTGCCATTAATTACAGGATTAGACCAGAATATGTTTATACCATCGCTCACTTTTATGAACGGAATGCGAAACTCTCGCTGGGGGCTAGAGCTTGGTTTTGGTCCCACTTTTAATGTGGTGAAACAAGCCAGAGGTTATTTTCAGGAGGGACAGTGGCTGCTCGAAAATACCTGGGATATGGCCAATGGTGCTAATCCTTACGAAATAGTATACCGACTCGACAGCCGCGGAGATTATCGCTTAAACACCGGATTTGTTTTTGGTATTGGCAAAACTTTTCGTTCCGGTAAACTCAATATCCCTGTAAATGTGTTTGTTATTCCTGCAGTTGGCAACAGCCGCTTTGGCATATCGCTGGGATATAACACCCAAAAGAGATATTAAGCTGCATGATTCATTATTATTTTAATGGATGAATTTAATGGAATGAAATCCCTGCCTGGTGTAACTTCCCGATATACACTTTTGGGGCATGCTTGCACCTGGTATCTATCTGAATTGATAAAATTTTTTGTTCATTGAGCAATAAGAGCCGTGTTTTTGAGCGGGGAAATAGCGCATTCCTGCTGCTTTATTCGTGAGTTTAGAAACATTTATCGAATAAAAGAATAAACGCAAAGGGCAGAATTTTTCATTAGCTATACTTTCCAACACAACAGTAAAAATAAGTACCGCCAATAAATTGACGGTACTTATTTTTTTAAAACAATTTCAAAAATTATTCAATGGGAGTAAAGCTTTTCAAAATCTTTACGCAAACATCTTCATTTCCTTCGGTATAGTTTAGCCAAATATAGAAACCAATATCTGAATAATCAGGGTCTACAATTAGCATAACAATTACCGGCAATCCATTGTAAGTGCCTTCTTGAAAAACACCCCAGTAACCCTTAAGTTGTTCACCATCTAGTTCTGTAATTTCACCTAAATTCTCTAGCTTATTCTCAGTTGCCCAATCTGCTAAGGCGGCGGGCATGTTTTCGAAATCCACTTCTTCGCCTTTACGAGGATAAACGGTTAAAACAATTTCCTCGGTACCTGCAGTAAATTCTGTTATGTCATTTTTCTGAACAACAAAATTACTCGGTATTTCAAACTGAGTTTTGTAAGTCGTCCAATTAAACAGTTTCATTTCCTGTGCCGAAACACTGGTGGCCAACAAACAAACTAGCATAACGCTAAGAACGGTAAATTTTTTCATTTTGATAAAAATAGTATTATTTGTATTTAAACAACGATCATTTAGGCACAATGCTTCCGTATGAAGCAATACTGGATACGTAAGGGAACAAACGGATGTATTATACACATATTGTATCAATATATAAACAATATTTTAAATATAATTTTAAAAATACCGCATCAACATTAAGGTTTATGAATATTTTATGATAATCTTGTTTCAAAGTGCACGCTATCTCATTAAGCAATTGCCTGCAAGCACATCATTTTTGGAAAAGGAAAAGCAGAGCTAAGACTGCAATAAAATGTACGGGAAAGGCAAAAACTTTTGCCAAACATGGATTTTTTTATGTCAGCCAAAAACTTTTTTTATTAGACACACCATTTTTGAATCTTTTCTTAATTTGCAGTAAATCTAAACCACTACAACATGAAACATGCATTAATCATTATTGCGCATAGTTTTATTGGAACGAAACTGCTTCATGGGCAAAGAAAATCGATAATAAGCTGTTCGGATGTTTTCGCGCAAAATCAAGCGCACTATGGCACCAAACTTGTTATTTATTCTGGCTATTGGCAATAGTAGCTTTTGCATAGCTTTGGGATACAATATCAGGAAAAGATATTATTAAATGCTAAAATCGAAGGCAAGCAGTATAAAATATACCAATAATTGATAACAAAATGAGCGGATTCAACGATTTAGTCAGGCAAATTAACCACGTTTATACCAAAATATACTATTTAAGCGAGAAAGATTATGCTACCAACGATGCCGATTATGCCGATTTAAACGAGGCTGTAATGGCTCTCATAAACACCTACAATAGTATGTGCGAGAACGATTTGGCCATGCTCGACAGCACTCACCAAATTCTGCTCAACGATATCAGAAGTTTTTGGACAGATACCCTAAAGATGCAAAGCAAGCGACACGCATGGCTTATTATCTCGGAGTATATTCCCGTTTTGCAGGTGCAGCTTGGAAAATGAGCGGCAATAGGAAAATACCATTTTAAATCTGGTAATACCCAAATTTGCATGCCATAGAATAACTTTTTTGAATTAGGCATTTAGGTAATAATGCAAAAAATGTTCAAGAAGATGAATTAATTTAAAGCAATTATATAATAGCCTATAAGCACTATATATTCGATAATCAACCACGTAGTGGTGAAATCTTTGTAGAAGATATAATCTGGCGCTAACTCAAATTCCGAAGGTTTCGCGAAACCTTCGGAAGAAATCTAAAACATTATAGCAATTTCGGTGTTGGATCAAAACTACCCGAATCTGTAATACATTAACATAGACGGCGGCAGCACCAATAATACGGAAGAAATCATTTAGAAATACGAAAAGCACCTATATTTCTTAAAAACTTGAAAAATTTGTATTTTTGAGAAGAAAAAACTAAGAATGAATAAGAAAAATAAAATTCATGTATTTACTCATTTTCTCTCGGAGTCAAAGCGATTGTTTTGGGATATGGATATAAAAACTCTTGATCCTGTAAAATCGAAATGCATCATTATTGAACGTATAGTAACTAGGGGCGATTTTCAACATATCAATCAAGCCTTAGCCTATTATGGTAAACATGTATTTATACAAGAAGTTACCCAAGCGGGCGATTTAGATAGAAAGACGCTCAATTGGCTTAGCAAAGTTCTCGAAATACCTAAAACCCAATTTATATGCTATACAAAGAAGCAGTCGAACCTGCAACATTGGAACTCATAGCGTCTGCAACAAGAAAAGCTGCTTCAAGGGTTCATTCTTGTAGCCGGAACTGCGTTGGCTCTTCAGATTGGTCATCGCAAATCGGTAGATATAGACTTATTTACCCTAAGTGAAATACCTGTAAACCAAACTATCGAATTTCTTGAAAGTAAATTTGATTTTAGGCTAGACTACTCTGCAATAAATACGATTAAAGGCAGTATTCAGGATATTAAAGTCGATTTGATTGCACAATGTAAATAATCCTATTGAAAAAGATTCAATGTGGATACTATCGAAACAGGATATAGCTGCAATGAAATTAAATGCCATTGCAGGAAATGGAACACGCTCAAAAGATTTTATAGATGTTTATTTTTTACTAAAAGAATTTAGTGTGCAACAATTGCTTTCGTTTTACCAAACCAAATATAGCCAACGCAATTCCCTTCATGTATTAAAAAGTTTAATCTATTTTGATGATATAAGCATGGCCGATTGGCCCGAAATGGTTCTTGAAAAAAAGTTGACTTTAAATAAAGTAAAGTCTGCAATCGAAAAGTGCGTTAAAGCTTACTCAAAATCTATACTATAATATGCCTGCCTTACTCCGCATATCCATCATCACCCCAAGCTACAACCAAGGGCAATACATAGTCAGTCAAAAAGCTCAAATTATGATTTGAGAAAATGTATTTTTTTCCAAGGTATAATTTGTAAATTTATTGCAGTGGAGTGTTAGAAAATCTATCAATTTTTAGCATTACACTGATAAGAATTTCGGTTATTTGTATCAGTGTGATGCATAAATTTTGTATATTTGTATCAGTGTAATGCATAAAACTGTAAAAATGCTCAACGAACAACAAATTCAGGAGGTTATAGACGATCAGGCGCTAAGGCTGAAAGCGCTGAAAAGCAACGATACTGTTTTGCGCAGCACCAACTATACGTATTTAGTGCAAACGCCTTTTATTTCTGTTATTACGGGGGTGAGGCGTAGTGGGAAATCTACCCTTTTACAACAATTAACTGCTCATTTTGAGCATTTTTATTACATTAATTTCGACGATGAGCGATTGTTCAATTTTCAACTAGATGATTTTCAAAAACTCATGCTGCTGTTTGCCAAACGAGGCCGCGCAAAGGTTGTTTTTCTCGACGAAATTCAAAACATAAGCAACTGGGAACGCTTTGTGAGAAGAATTTACGACGAGGGATACAAAATATTTATCACCGGCAGCAATTCCAAACTACTTAGTTCCGAACTAGCCACACATCTCACCGGAAGATATGTAAAAACTGAACTTTATCCGTTTTCTTTCGTTGAGTATCTTCATTACCAATCTGTTGATTATAGTTTTTCGGATACAAAAACAAAATCTCTGATTCTGAAAAGCTTTGATGATTATCTGCAAAACGGTGGTTTTCCTGAATATCTCAAATATGCTGATAAAAATCAATTACAAAATATTTACGAGGATATTATTTATAAAGATTTAATTGTTAGGTTCGGTATTAAAAATGCCAAAGCATTTAAGCAATTGTCACATTATTATTTTACCAATTTTACCAAAGAAATAAGCTACAACTCGCTTAAATCTATCTTAGGTATTAGCAATACCAATACGATAAAAGACTATACATCGTATTTGGAACAAGCCTATTTGCTTTTTGAATGCTACAAGTTCGACTATTCTATGAAGCAGCAAATAAGCTATGCCAAGAAAGTCTATGTGGTAGATAATGGGTTACGCAACAGTATTTCGTTTCGTTTTAGCACTGATATGGGTCAATTGCTTGAGAATATCGTATTTCTGCATCTGAAAAAACAATACGGTGATGTGTGGTTTTATAAAAATGAAAACAATTACGAGGTAGATTTTTGCGTACATTCCAATGGAATAGAGCTTTACCAGGTAAGCTACCATTTAGAAAACGATAAAACCAGACAGCGCAAAATACGAAGTCTGGAACTTGCCATGCAAGAGTTAAAAACAGATAAGGCTTTTATAATCACCTACAATCAGTTTGAAACGATACAAACACAGCACGGCAACATAGAAGTGTTGCCCTATTGGTATTATGCCATTCTTGAAGAAAAACAATTTTTAGCATTACACTGATAAGAATTTCGGTTATTTGTATCAGTGTAATGCACAAAACTATAAATAAACAACTCTTTTACAGAACTTTTCAAAAGTTCCAAAACTTTTGAAAAGTTGAAGCTAATTATTATCAAACCAATATTAAATAAACAATTCTTTAAACCATTCATCAATAATCAATAATAACTAATAAATAATCATTCGTCCTTCCCAAAAGCAATTTTTCGCAAGTAAATTACTCCTGTAAACTGAACATTTGATTCAAAATATGCGTATATTTAGCACGGATAATTTGTGCTAATGACAGTAATAGAACTCGAAAACATAGGCAAACAATACCGGCTCGGATATGTAGGGAGCGGAACCCTGCGCGGGGATATGCAGCGTTGGTGGGCACGCATGCGCGGCCACGAAGACCCTACACTTACCATTGGTCTGGAAAACAAACTCGATACCATCGAAGGCGAATATGTGTGGGCATTGCGCGACATTAACCTTAAAGTGGAACAAGGAGAAGTGCTCGGAATTATTGGTAAAAACGGAGCCGGTAAAAGCACCATGCTCAAACTGCTTTCCAGGGTTACATCTCCAACAACTGGTGTTATTAGGGTGCGCGGACGTATAGCCAGTCTGCTCGAAGTAGGCACGGGTTTTCATGGCGAACTTACCGGACGCGAAAACATATTCATCAACGGTGCAATTCTGGGCATGACCAAGCAGGAAATTCGCAGCAAATTTGATGAGATTGTGGATTTTGCCGGAGTGGCTAAATATATTGATACCCCGGTAAAGCGATACAGCAGTGGCATGTATGTGCGCCTGGCCTTTGCCGTGGCGGCGCATCTCGAACCCGAGATTCTGATTGTAGACGAAGTGTTGGCCGTGGGTGATGCCGAATTCCAGAAAAAGGCCATCGGCAAAATGCAGGATATCTCTGCCGGACAAGGACGCACCGTGCTTTTCGTGAGCCATAATATGGCGAGTGTTCAGAAATTGTGCAACAGGGGAGTACTAATGGAGAAGGGAATGATTAGGTTTGAGGGGGATATTGTTGAAACAACAGATTTGTATTTGTCAAAAAATAGGTTATTCGAAATAAGGCATCAAGAAGTGAATGATTACATATTAAATGAACAAGTTACAATTAAAAAAATGAGCTTTTCAAAGGCATTTATTAATCCATTCGAAGAATTTAATATTGAGCTTGAAATTAATAGCACAATAGAGAATATATATGATGGTCTTGCAGTATTAATTTATGACAGTAACGATAATAGAATTGCTGTGATTGATTTAAGGGATGAAAGATTTTTGAATATTTCGATTAAAAGGTTTGAAATAGAGACTCATATTGAATTACAAGGATTAATAAGCAAGGAATACTATGTTGGCTTAGCTGTAGGTTCAAAATTATTTACCGCAAATGTTTTTAATCTGTTTAAAATTACCGTATTAGAACATGATAATCAATCGAGTTTTCGCCATTACCCCTTATCTGTTATGGGGCAAACTTTTATAAAAGCACATAATAATAAAATTAAAACCTATGAGAATTAAATCATTTTTGAAAAAAATAATAAGCAAAGATAAGCAAACAATTCAATATTTTTCTCAAGATGGTCAGGATAGATATTTAGATGAACATATTTTTTCTCAAAAAAAAAATGGAACTTTTATTGAAATAGGTGCTCATAATGGAATTACTTTTAGTAATACTTATTTTTTCGAAAAATATAGGAAATGGGCTGGAATATGTATTGAACCTAACCCAGAAGTTTTTAAACAATTAAAATCTAATAGAAAGGCAAAATGCATAAATGCATGCATTAGTAGAAATGTAGAAAAAGTAAATTATGTAAAAGTATCTGGTTATTCTGAAATGCTAAGTGGAATATTAGAGTTTTATAATGATGAACATTGGAATAGACTGGAACGAGAGTTGAAGGAGCATGGTGGTAGCAAGGAAATAATAAAAGTAAATAGCTTTACATTGACTGAGATTTTACATACTAGTATACTTTCTAATAAGAAAATTGATTTTTGTAGCATTGATGTTGAAGGTGCAGAATTAGATATACTTAGAAGTATTGATTTTGACAAAATTGATATTCTTGTTTTTGCAATAGAGAATAATTATAATACTGATGATATTTATTTGTTTCTAAGAGATAAAGGGTATGAAAAAGTTGCTAAAGTTGGGGCAGATGAAATCTTTCGCAAAACATGACTAAAACAATAAAGTTGACGACTCCTTGGCAACATAATTATCAAGCACAGATTCCGGAAAATGCAGGGATTAAGTTTGAAGTGAATAATATGTGCCACGAGGCAGACTTTTGGTTTATTTGGGGTGGGCTAACCGATAAAGAATCGGTAAAATGCCCAAAAGAAAACATTATTTATATAACTGACGAAGCTCATGAATTGAGAATCTACAACCATCAATTCTTGAACCAATTTAAAACTATTGCATCCGTTCGCAAAGATTTGCAACATCCCAACAGTATATATATACACGAACCGCAGATTTGGTATTTTGATAAAACACGCACTGAATTAGATCAAATGCAGCTTATAGAAAAAAAAGATACTATTTCAGTTGTGGCATCTGACTTAACCCTTTTACCTGGGCACAAGCAGCGCTTTGCATTTGTAAACAAAATGATTGGACATTTTAAGGACAAATTGCATGTGTACGGCAGAGGGTTTAATCCTGTTGCCGATAAATGGCAAGCTATTGCACCTTATAAATACTCTTTAGCCATCGAAAACAATGTAATCCCAAATTATTTCACCGAAAAATTAACCGAATGTTATTTGTCTTATACCATGCCGGTTTATTATGGATGCCCTAATATTAAAGAGTATTTTACCCCGGATTCTTATATTCAAATAGATATTAATGATTATAAAAAAAGCATTCACATAATAGAAAAAGCGATTGAAGAGAATTGGTGGGAAAAAAACTTTCAACATATCGAAGATGCAAGAAAACAGGTGCTTAATAGATACCATGTTTTTGCCCTGATTCCGGAAATTATTAAACAATTAAATTCTGGTTCCGGAAAAGGGCAGTTAACGACCATCTATCCCGAACACTATTTTGTGCAGAATGAAGAACAGCAAGAGCTTATTAACAAAATGTCATCTCAGGGATTAAGACTACCATTAAAAATATTAGGAAAAGCAATTCTTAACCGTTTAAAGTAGTAATATGCCCCACTTCTCCATCATCACCGCCTTCCGCAAACGCGATTTACTGCGCGTAAAAATGCCTCTGTCTATTAAGGTGCATGGCGCGATACTATTTTCGGATAAAATTGATTGCCCCAATGGAAGAAGGACTTATATAAAAAATGATTTTACCTTGTAAATTTAAAATTTAGCTTTAAATTTACAAGCTATGATAACACACATTTTAAATAATACCATGAGTAAGCACTTTTTCCATCATCACCGCCTTTCGTAACCGCAATTTGCAGCGTGTAAAAAATAGCATCGATTCGTTGGCTGCACAAACATTTGCAAAATTCCGATTCAAAAACCATATTTACAACGCTTCAAAAAAAGCAAGTGTTTACCCTCCTTTGACAAGCACAATGCATTGTAAATTAAATTTATAGTATTCCGGATGAATCTGAATATTGAAATATTTTCGTAATTTTTACGAAAATTATTTGCTTTTCTTCGTAAAAGCTACTAAATTTGATAAAACAAGATATTCCGGAGAATGAAACAGCAGTTAAAAACAATCATAGCAGAATCGCAATCAAAAGATTGGAAGCATATTAAACCCCGCGCAATAAAAATACCAAGTAATACCGGATTAATAATAAGCCTTATTGGGGCACGAAGAAGTGGAAAAACATCCATACTTTTTTCATTAATCCAACAATTACGCAAACAAGGTGTTCCCAATAAAAATATTCTATATATCAATTTCGAAGACGAAAGACTAAATTTACAAACAGAACAATTAGATTTAATCCTACAAAGTTATTATGAGCTGCACCCCGATATTGATGTTGAAAATACGTACTTTATGTTTGACGAAATTCAGAACATTGCAGGTTGGGAAAAATTTGTACGCAGAATATACGACCATACATCAAAACATATTTTTATTACAGGCTCAAACGCAAAATTACTGAGCACTGAAATAGCTACATCATTACGCGGACGAACAATCAGTTATACCATTTATCCACTTAGCTTGTCAGAATATTTTTATTTTAAGCAAATTAAGCCCAACTTCAATCTGACACAAAAAAAAGCAGAGGCTCTGAATTACGTACGTAGTTTTTTGATGAACGGAGGTTTTCCCGAAACAATAAATTTACCCGATGACGTAAGAATTAAACTATTACAATCTTATTTTAATACAATGATTTATCGGGATATAGTAGAACGTTATAGAATATCCGATGTTCAAATATTAAAATTTTACTTAAAAAAAGTTTTTTCAGGAATAACTAAACCGGTTTCAATCAACAAAATATACAACGATATCCGATCGCTGGGATATAAAATCAGCAACAACTATCTGTATAATTTCATGGAATACAGCCAAACCATATTTTTATCCATACCTGTTCCTAAATTTTATTTTTCCGAAATACAACAAGAAAAAAGTGATAAGAAAATTTATGCCATCGATACAGGCCTTTTAAATGCTATTGAGTTTAAGTTTTCTGAGAATATTGGAAAATTGCTGGAGAATATGGTAGCGCTGGAATTTTTCAAGCAAGAAAAAGAAGTTTTTTATTATAAAAACAAATATGAGTGCGATTTTATTGTAAAAGAACAACACGCATACAAGGCCATTCAGGTAGCTTATGAAATATCAGATAATGAAACTGAAGAAAGAGAAAACAGAGGATTAGCCGAAGCATGTTCTGCCTTACAATTAACCGAAGGAACAATTATTACTTTTGATAAAAAAAAAGAATGTAACTTTAATGGCATAAAAATAAACCAAGTCCCCATCTATGAATATTTTTTAAATACGAACTAAATATGCCCCAATTCACCATCATCACCGCCTTCCGCAACCGCGATTTACTGCGCGTAAAAAATAGTCTTGACTCTTTGGCTGCGCAAACTTATGCAGATTTTGAATTTATTTTTGTAGACTATGGCAGCGATTTAGATGTTTCGGCACAGGTAAAACCATTGGTTGAAAGTTATCCCTTTGCACGCTATATATATGCCGAAACGCGCGGGATGTTTTGGAGCAGAGCGCATTCGCTTAATATAGGAATAAGGCTCTCCGTAGGAAATATTTGCATATTGTGGGACATCGATCTAATGGTAGAAAATGATTTTCTGTCTCAATTATCAGTTCCCGATTTTGGCCAAGTATTTACTACGCACCGTTGCTATTATTTACCCGAATCGGCCACTGCCAATAATTTTAAAACCAAAGCGATTTTGGAAAAGGCTGTTCATGCTTATGTTGGTTTGTGCTGTGTGCAGGCGGATATACTAAAACAAATAAACGGTTTCGATGAGTTTTACCAGGTATGGGGAGCCGAAGACGACGATTTATACAATCGTTTGCAACTTGCCGGACTGCAACGAAAGCAAACAGATGCCGCAGAATTAGCCGTTTATCACCAGTGGCATCCCACACAAGCGCCGGCCTTGCCCGATATGTGGTATATGCAGATGGTGGAGCATTTGTTTTCCGCAAAACCACGCCAACAGAACGAGTTTGGTTTACTTTTCACAGCAGAAAACAGGCCGGCATTAAACGCTTACCAAAACGGCACTTACAAGCAGCTTGTTCCGATAGAACTCGAAACAGGGAATAAAACACTGCTGTATAACAAAATAATACAAGAATCGCTGCAAAATATTGATTCCAAAGGCTTTTATATAGAATTCAGGTATCTGCAACTAGGTTTTTCGCCTAAATCCCAACAATTCATGACTTGGTTTAATCGCCACATGGAAATGCGCAAGCTTAATTTCCGTTTAGTAAACCACCAACAACAAGAAAGAAAAGAGCTGCAAACGAATATCTACGCTTTTCTGAAATATTTTATCGGCACACGCCGTGCACAGTGGCTCGATTATTATTTGCATTGGCACGCTGATGGTTTTGTGTTGGTATATTTTGTGAAATGATGCATTGCATGAAAATGATATATTATTTGTATTTTTGAAAAGAAAACCTGAATGTTTCGTAAGCTGAAAAAATGGACAAAACCTTTGTGGTTCTTGATAGTGCGCTACATTAGGCTAAAGTGTGCGGCCGCAGATGATAAAATATTGCTGGTGGCCGAATTTGGTGCGTATGGCGGAACCCGTACTTACTTTTTTTCCTTGCTCCGTTTTTTGCATTCGCAAAACTACAAAGTTGTGGCAGAACTATCCGAACATCAACAAGACCCGGAAGTGATGGCTTTACTAAAGCAATTGGGCTATTCTTACATAACCCGCCAATACGATTTTGGACGAATTGCTTTTCAGCCCAAAGTGCTTAGCAAGTTCAACATCAATCCCCTTAAGAAAACCATTCATGCATTAAATGAGTATCTAAATATTCTTTATCAACAGAAAGTGTCTCGCATAGCAGTAAGCGTAGGGAGTCCCGATAAGTATTTGTATTTTTTTTTACTTCCGTTACCATTATTATATATTGTACATACAGTTACGGACGAAAGGCTGGACAATATCCGCGCCTTTTGGCTGCGATATCTAAACAGAAAAAAGCAGTTAATCACTGTTTCGGAATATTCTGCAAATGCCATGATTAAGTATTGGGGATTGACGAAAAAAATAGCAAATGTACATTATGTGTATAATTATTACCCAAAATTACAGGACGAAAAAGAATCTAAGATAGACGAAAGTCTGCTTGTATTAACCATAGGAAGTGTAGAGTGGTACAAAAATCCTGAGTTTTGGGTACAAACTGCACAAGAGATAACTCGTAAACATCAGCATACATTTTTTTATTGGCTGGGAGATGGTTCGATGCTCGAAAAATGCAGGCTTTCAGTAGCGCAAAATCCAAATATTCAATTTGTAGGTTTCGATGCCGATGTTGAAAAGTGGTATCAGAAAGCTCATATATATTTTCAGCCCAGCCTTAAGGAGAGTTTTGGCATAGCGGTAGCAGGAGCCATGGCGCATGGATTACCTTCGGTAGTATCCGACAAAGAAGCGCTTCCTGAAATAATTGATAACCATGTTTCCGGATTGGTGTACACTGCTAATTTGCCGGAATATGCAGTGAAGGCGATCAATGAGTTGATAGAAGATAGCGCTAAGCGAATAGTAATAGGCAAAAATGCAAGGAGAGTTTATTTGGAAAAATTTAATCCCGATATTTGGCAAAACCTTATGACCAAACTGTTTAATAAATGGATCTACTAAAAATTTATTGCGTTTATTGAATGTATACCCCATATTCATAAGTCGTAGAAATATCTTGCATGTTGTGGTAGAAAAGTTTAAAGAGAATGAAATGGGATTATTCTAAGTCATCTATAGAAATCTGCACAATTAACGCTTTTGTGCAAATAATCAAAACAAGTATAAACGGTTAGGTAAATAAACACCCATCGGTACTCCCGCCAAACGGTGAATGCATTTCAGCGCAAAAGACCGGCTGCACAAGGCGATTGGCAAGGAGATAAAATAAAAGAGCAGCAAGATTATATTTATTTTTTTGAATTAGGCGTTTATTTATAAAATGTTTTATTTATGGCTGCTCAAGTATATACTTTATTTTAGCCGCATTAGCGGCGATATCTTTGTAGTATTACGATTTTTTTGCATCTTAAAGCCACGTAGTGGCGAAATTGCTATAATGTTTTAGATTTCGGTGCTACGCACCTTTGAGTTAGCGCCAATTAATATCTACTACAAATATTTCACCACTAAGCGGTTGATTATCTGCAATATAGTGCTTATAGGCAATTAAATATTTGCTTTTAATTATTTCATATGTTTACCTATTTTTTTTCTATTAGCTAAATGCCTAATTCAATAGGGTTTTTTCCCCACGTTCGTCTCAGGCTCTTGCCTTAGACGTTCTATTTCTTAAGGCTTT
>DYOH01000100.1 GCA_020720625.1 Acetofilamentum sp.
ACACATGCCTTGCTGTAAATAGATTAGGAAAGCAAGATTGATTCAAATTCCAAATTCCAAACTCAAAATTCCAAATCCCAAACTCAAAACTCCAAATCCCAAACTCCAAACTCCTATACCTGGTCTTTAATGTATTTAATTACATAAAAATAAATATACAATTGCCAAAGAATAATGAGTATATGTAAAACATCGTTGGCGGTGAACCATATTCCGTTTTTCCAAAGTGAATGCTCAAAACCAGAAAGCAAATAGGCAAAGTATATGAGTATTATAATTCCTTGAAGTAACCAAAGCCAAAGCAGGCGCAATTGTAGCAAGGATTTGCTTTTTTTGTAGTTTATTAGGTTGATAATGAATAGAATGACAAATGATGGAGCGTTAATTAGTGTAAATAGTTCGAACGAAATTAAAAATTTGTGGGGCAAAAATGCACCCGCAAATAGCAACGCATTGTATGTAAGTAAATTAGCTATAGCGTAGATAAATAAGTTTTTTTCGTGCAATTATATTTAAACTACTGTATCCGGTGGCTACTAAAAAAGAATTCATGCTAAATGATTGAAATAAATAGTAAAATATTTCCCACCAGCTTGTCCAGGAACAAAATTCTTTTCCGTTACATTTTATCTCAAAACCAAAGGCCTGATAGCTTGTTCCTGCCAGAATAGCTGCGAGGCCCCAGAAGAATAGTGCCAGCGAGAACCATTTTCGCGAAAGTTGATTAAAGGTGTTTTTGTAGAGGTAAAAAGCTATAGCAATGAGAATTAACCCTAAAAAAATAGACAAAGAAGCTTGAAGTGGGTTCAGAAATCACAATATCAGTACTTCCAAGCTGCACAATGGTACATGGATGATTGGTGCACCAGTTTTCTGGGTTATGTTGCTCATGGTGAATACTTTGCAATCTATCGCACAATGTCAAACTTATCAATAAAATCGCAAGCCAGATAATTCTCTTTTGGATATTTTTTTATCTGCCAATGTATGATAAATAATTGAAATGCAAAAGTGATGATTTAAAGACTATTGTTTTATCTAAAAAAACTTTATATTTGGGAACTTCCCATTTTTCAACAAATAAATAGATAAACAATTAGATTTACTAAAACACTTATTTCACAAGCCATTCCAAGGCTTCTTCTTCGGAATTAAAGGGTTCTATTTTATCCTGCGAAAATAAATTGATGGTTTTGAGAATATACAAGCGAGTTGTAGAAAAGTCGGTTACTCCGGCTTTTTTTTTGTTATAAGGACGTGCCACTTTTGCAGCTTTCTGCATGGTTAGTAATACATCTTTCGAAACGATGGAATTTTTGAAGATAACTAATTCGAGCAATTCATTCTTGTTCATGCTTTTCATTAACTCTGTAGTTTCCCAAATGGCTTTTATTAAATCATCTTCGTTATGAAAATCAGACCAGTTTGTAATGTAAATAGCTTTTCCTTTATAAATTTTTTCGTAGAAGCGCTTTTTTGATTCCATGGTATAATTTTTTGTAAAATTATACCATGTTTTCAAAACAAAAGAGCGCTTGATTCTTTATAACAAATATTTATGAGCTTGTGAAAAAATTACAAATTTTTTATCTCATCAATCAATCTCTGTAAACTGTCTTTGGCATTGCCATAAAGCATGCGGGTTTTATCGTTTCCAAAAAGTGGATTTTCTATGCCTGCATAGCCTTTGCCACTTCCTCGCTTCATTACTATAATGTTTTTCGATTTATGTGCTTCAATAATAGGCATGCCGTAAATGGGGCTTCCGGGATTTTGCATGGCCGCCGGATTTACCACATCATTGGCGCCAATAATTATTGTTACATCGGTATTTTCCATTTCGGGGTTAATATCGTCCATCTCTACCAATTGGTTATATGGTACATCAGATTCTGCAAGCAAAACATTCATGTGGCCGGGCATACGTCCGGCTACCGGATGAATGGCATATTTGAGCTGTACACCTTTTTTTTCCAGAAGTTTATCTAATTCATGAACAGCATGTTGGGCTTGCGAAACCGCTAATCCATAGCCCGGTACTATTACTACACTATTGGAATATGCCAATAATACGGCAGCATCAGAGAGGCTTATTTCTTTTATTGTTCCGCCATCTTCGGTTGTAGTTTGTTGACTGCTTCCAAATCCACCAATAATTACATTGAGCAAAGAGCGATTCATGGCATTACACATCAAGATGGTTAGAATAGTTCCTGCCGAACCTACCAGGATTCCACCCAAAAGCATGGCATTATTGTCGTATAAAAAGCCGGTCATGGCGGCTGCAATACCGGTAAAGGAATTCAGCAAAGAGATTACAACAGGCATATCTGCTCCACCTATGGGCATTACAAAGGTAATTCCATAAATGAGCGAAATACCTAAAATTGTGTAAAGTAAAATGTTGCTTGTATATTCACTCTGATTAAATACCACAAAGGCGATTAAAGCTAGTGTAAGAGCCAGAAAAATCAGGTTTAAGTATGTCATGGCAGGTGATTTAAAATCTCCCACTTTACCATCGAGTTTTCCGTATGCCACCATACTTCCAGTAAACGAAACTGCACCAATAAACACACCCAATAAAGAAACCAGCACCAGACCCATATTTTCTGCAGGAATGCTGCCAAATTCCATAAATGCTATAATGGCCGATGCAGCGCCACCGGTAGCGTTGAAAAAAGAAACCAGTTGTGGCATGGCGGTCATTTTTACCTTTTTGCTCACATAAAAACCTATAACGCTGGCCAGTAATAAACTAAACACTAGCGGAAACCAATTTGATATGGCTTCTCCTTGGTCATTTCTATGAAAAACGAGGGTTATTAGCATAGCCAGTAGCATACCTCCGGCAGCCCATAAATTGCCCGCTCTGGCTGTTTCCGGATGACTTAGTTTTTTTAATCCGACAATAAAAAATATGGCCGAAATCAAGTATCCCAGTTCCATAATGGCCTGTCCGGCAGTAAAATGTATTTCTTTTGAAATAGTGATAATCTCGTTCATTTTTTTTCTGTTTTTTTCTTTTTAAACATTTCCAGCATTCTATCGGTTACAGCAAAACCACCCACCACATTTAAAGTTGCAAAAAAGATGGCGATGCTGCCAATAAGCACATCTACCCAGCTGTGTGCATGTCCGGCATATATAAGGGCACCGATAATAACCACTCCACTAATGGCATTTGCGCCCGACATTAGTGGGGTATGAAGTACCGAGGGCACATGGGCTATTACTTCAAAACCCAGAAATATGGCTAATACAATAACAAATATTTCCTGACGGTATTCGAAAATAAAACTTACTATTTCTGTCATGATTTTTTTTCTAAAGTATTATTAAACAGCGATTTTACTCTTTCATTCATAATTTCTCCCTTATGAGTAATGCAGGTTTGGTTTATAATTTCATCGTTCCAATCCAGATTAATATTCCCATCTTTATCTATCATCAGTTTGATAAAGTTGTATACATTTCTACCATACATTTGGCTGGCATCCAGCGGCATGCTTGTCGGATAATCTGTTTTTCCGATGATTGTAACGCCAAATTTTTGCACTATTTTGTCATTCTCGGATAATTCGCAATTTCCTCCGCTCGAAGCAGCCAAATCTACAATTACAGAGCCGGCTTTCATTTTCTGCACGGTATCTGATGTAATTAAAATTGGAGCTTTTCTACCCGGAATTTGCGCAGTTGTAATCACAACGTTGGCCTGCGAAGCTTTTAGTTGTACTAAAGCCTGCTGCTTTTGTTTATACTCTTCTGTTTGTTCAACGGCATAACCACCAGCTGTTTTATCTTCTTTTGCACCTTCAATCATTACGAATTTAGCACCGAGACTTTCAACCTGTTCTTTCACTTCCGAGCGCACATCAAAAGCTTCTACCTGAGCTCCTAAGCGGCGAGCTGTAGCAATAGCCTGCAAACCTGCTACTCCTGCGCCCAGCACCAGAACTTTGGCCGGCTTAATGGTTCCGGCGGCTGTCATAAACATGGGGAAAAATTGTGGCAAATGCATGGCTGCATCCAATACGGCTTTATAACCTGTCACAGTGGCCATACTCGAGAGTATGTCCTTATCTTGTGCACGGGTGATACGTGGTATGGAATCCATGCTAAAGGAGCTTATTTTATTTTCTACCAAATACGAAACTAAATCTAAATTGCTTAATGGCTGAAGCACACCAATGAGCAATTGTTCCGGTTTTAGGTTTTGCAGCTCATCTTTTTTCGGAGGATTTATACTTAGCAGAATATCGGCTTGCGCAAGTATTTCTGTCCGTGAAACAATTTTTGCTCCTTGCTCCCGATATTGTTCATCCGAAGAAAATGCTAATTCACCGGCATTTTCTTCTACCCAAACTTCGGCTTTTTGTTTTACAAAAGAGCCAACCTGTGCCGGTAGAACAGAAACCCTGTTTTCGGGGGCAGTTTCTTTTAATACACCAATTTTTATCATAAGTAAATTTTATTTAGACTGCGTAAAAATAAGTAATTAATCCTGATTATCAAAAGGTGCTATTTACGGAATACAACAAAAATAGTTGAGTGTTGCAACAATACAGATTATTTCATCACTTTATGCCGGAATTGGTTTCTGTTTGTTAAGTGGCTGTGCTAATATCATCATGTTTTGCATCTCACCAAAAAAAAACTATATTTACATTTAATTGATTTCACATATTATAGACTGAAAAAAGTTTTGAATTATAGAAAAAAATAAGCATCAATGTAGTGGAGCTAAAAAAAACTTATACTGTAAATAGCTATTACCAATAATTAAAAAATTAGCACATCAAAAAATGGAAACATACGAAGTTATATATTCTTCTTGGTATTTAAGCGACAGATGGGGAAGTAATGAAGATAATGGTTGTACTTTACATATTAATTTAGCTGATTTTCAATTATATGTACAAGATTATCACAACTCTTTTACTAATGAATTAGTAATAGGTACTTATTTTGTACCTAGAAAACCTCGCCAGGTAAGAGTTTCTAAGATATTGTACAACAGAATATTAGTAGCTAAAAATGGGTTAAATATTTCACTTGAAGAAGAACAGGATTTGATAAAAAGTAAAGAATTGATTATAAATTAGAATTTATGGAATTTATTGATTTCATATTCTCATCCATTTACCCATCCTTAATTATTTGGATCATATTTATAGGGTTAGGAATTTTGGTTTTTTATTTTTGGAATACTGTTTATCATGAAAAACTTAAATTATTTATTGTTGTTTTTTTTCCTTTCATCGTCTTTTTTATTTTGTTATTAATTTGGGCTTTTGGTAGTTTTGGTAACGTAAAAAACGTAACATCAATTATTGTTGTAGATAATAAATTAGGTTTTATTGATTACAATTATAGAAAAGTTAAGCGTATGGGGGATGATTATAATATTTCTCGATTATATCTTGCTGATATATACTCTGGCGAAATAATTGACAGAAAGCGCATAGGTATCGATGCTAAAATTTTAGGCGTAGAAGCTAAAAATATTTTGATAGGCAGTAAAGGTGGTGAATTAAGGATTTACAATACTGAAAATAAAACAATTAAATACTATGATGCAAAGAATAATCAATTTTTGAATTGGAATAATTACAAGTTAGAAAAACTGTCTGGATTTTCGCTTTTAAAAAAGAATAATGAATTGAATTATTACGATAGTCTTACAAATTCTATGTTTTCCGTTTTAATTGAAGATGATAAATTAATTAATTCGAAAATCTCTTACAGCATAAAATACAAGGAATTTATTTTCTTTAATATTAAAAATGCCATTTTTTGTTTAGATTTAACAGAAAAACAGATGCTTTGGTATCGAAAATATTAGGAATAAACAAGGATTATAATAAAATGAAATCACCTTATCTATTACCTATTTATGGACAGTTAGTCTGGATTAAACAAAATACCGTATTTTTTAGGTTTACAGTGAAGTAAATCTGATTTTGTGCTCTATAAAAAATAGTTCGTCTTATTCTGCTTTATTCAATAATATTTCTGCTTATCAATTGCCATAAGGAAACCCTAATTGAGAGTAACTAATTTTATAGGAAAACTATCTGGGATAAAACAAACACCCGAAAGTTACAAAAGCTTTCGGGTGTTATGATTTTCAGTCTGAAATTTTTAAAAATGCATTATTTTGCCAATACCAATTCATCAACGAGATGTTTGGCTCCCAGAACTTTGTCGAGTATCAATAATACATAACGTACATCTACGTTGATGGTTCTTTGTAAATCAGGTTCAAATGCAATATCACCGCTCATGGCTTCCCAGTTGCCATCAAAAGCCAAGCCTATAAGCTGACCTTTTCCGTTCAGAATAGGGCTTCCAGAGTTTCCACCGGTAATATCATTGTTGCTTAGGAAGCAAACACTCATGCTGCCATCGGCATTTCCGTACTGACCATAATCTTTGGTTTCGTAGATTTTTTTCAATCTAGGATCCACATCGAACTCAAAATCACCCGGAATTTCTTTTTCCATAACCCCTTTTAGAGTAGTTTCGAAATGGTACGAAACAGCATCGGCACCTTTGTATCCTAATACATTACCATAAGTTAAACGCATGGTAAAATTGGCATCGGGCGAAAAATTCTTATTTGGTTGCATCTCCATCAAACCTTTCATCCATTGCTGACGAGCTTTGGCCAGGTTTTCGTTGTGCATTTTCATTGATTCGCTCAAAGTGTTCGACAATCCAGTTATGTCTTGCATCATTTTAAATACCACATCTTGTTTAATCAAGTCGAAATTCTTATCGGCTACAATTTGTTTACATTTGGCTTCATCGGCCAATATAGAGGTGGCAAATAGGTTATCTACAAATTTATCGAAATCGTAAGCATATTCTTTTTCAACATTGGCAAAGAAAGCCGGATAGAATTCCGGTTTAATATCTTCTTTGTAGAGTTTCAGCATTGCTTTGCTGGCTTTAATATCGGTAGGTTTGTTATAGTTTTTAAAAAATCCTTCCACATAAGGAGTGACGTCTCTGCCTGCACTCAAATAAGCATTTATACCCTGTGCAAGTCCGATTAATTCCATTCCCTGTAGTTGAGTTTCTCTTAGATACTGAGCTGCATGCTGAAATTCTTTGCGACCAGTATAGGCAGTTTTCATCAAATTAAGTGTTTCGCCGTATTCTGCTTTTCTTTTCTTATTATCGTTTACCCATTCGGTAAATTCTTTTTCTATGGCTTGTTTTTTGGCCAAAACATTCAGGTCTTCTAAGCCTTTTTTTTGTCCTATGGAGTATTTCCAGTAGTTACTTGAGCGGGCAAATTTAGACGAATACTGAATTTTTATTTTCTCGTCAGCTTTCATGTCTTCCATGATGATATCCTGACGAATACCGCGAATTTTAATTCTATTGGGATGTTCTACAGTTAAAAGTTCTTCTACGCCCCAGGATGTGAGATAGCGGTCCGTACTTCCGGGATAACCCATAATCATGGCAAAATCGCCTTCTTTAACACCGGCTACCGAAACTTCCAGAATTTTTTTTGGTTTTAGCGGTATATTTTCTTCCGAATAGGGAGCAGGTTTTCCGTCCGGACCTGAGTATACACGGAAAACTGAAAAATCGCCTGTGTGGCGCGGATACATCCAATTGTCGGTATCGTGGCCAAATTTACCGATAGATTCGGGAGGTGTAGCTACCAAGCGCACATCGGTATAGTTTTCGTAAACCAGCACAAAATATTGATTATTATTAAAATATGGCTTTACTTCGGCTCTGTAATGCGTGTTTTCAGTAGCTTCTTTACGAATGTTTTCGGCGGTAGCTTTCAGAATGTCGGCTATTTTTGCCTCATCAGTTTCTTTTCCAACAGCAGTTTTCATTTTTTCGGTTACATCTTCTAATCTAACCAAAAAAGAAACAAACAAACCCGGATTGGGTAATTCTTCTTTTAATGTTGGAGCGGCAAATCCGTCTCTCAAATAGTTATGCTCCAATGAGCTGTGGCTCTGAATCTGACCGTAGCCGCAGTGGTGATTGGTAAAGAGCAAGCCTTTTTCAGATACAATTTCGCCGGTGCAAAAGCCCCCGAATATTACAACTGCATCTTTCAAACTAGCATTGTTGATGCTGTAAATATCTTCGGGAGTTAGCTTAAATCCTTGCTTTTTCATGTCGTTGTAATTTTTATTCAGCAAGGTAAGAAGCCACATGCCCTCGTCGGCTTTTAGCGGTAGTTTAATAAGGAAAAGTAATGCAATAAGCATTATACTTATTTTTCTCATAATTCGTTAATTTTTAATGAATATTTAATTTTTTTTTCAAAAATAAAAAAATATCTCTAATTACGTAATTATTTCTGCATTAAAATACAAAGTTAAAAGAGGCTTTAAACATTAGTCCTCTCAGGTTTTTATTCTCCTTAAAGGGTACAAAATATTCGGTTTTGGTATCAACATTAAAATATTTGTTTTTAAATAGTTCCAAACCTATCGTGGGACTTAAGAAATAGTTAAACTGTTCCGATTTTGTTCCAGTGGCGAATATGATTCCGAGATTATAGCCGGTGTAGAGATTAAAAAATTTATTTTGTCCGCGACCAAAATATTTGGAGTAAAAATCTTGTCCAAAAGAAAGCATAAACAATTCAGAAAATCTTTGTTCATTATTTAGTTCGTTCGAAAACTCCTTTAGGGTAGTTAGTTCGGCAAACGATTTTCCTCTGGTAAACAAATATTTGAGTGCATAGCCTTGATACTGTTTGGCCGAAATATCTGAGAATGGAATTTCGGGCATGTAAAATACATACTGTGCGCCAGGCATATTTACCCAGCTTACTTGTTTGTTGCTTAAGTCAACTGTTTCGTCTATTACGCTCACCTGGATCCGGAAAGCCGTTATTTCTTTTGCTGCAAGAATGCTTTTTTCTGTGTCGTAGATTTGTTTCTCGAAATATCGAATTTGATCCCACACCGAATTGTATCTTTCGGTGCCAATGGGTACATTTTTTATTTCATCCTCGTAGGCTTTTTTTTGTTGATGGTAGTAATCTAACTCCAATTGATTACTTTTCTCTTCTTTTTGACTTGCCGATGAACTTATTTTTTTGTGGTCGAGAAAACCTAAGGAAGGAA
Organism: Acetofilamentum sp.; assembly: GCA_020720625.1. GTDB lineage: Bacteria > Bacteroidota > Bacteroidia > Bacteroidales > DYOH01 > DYOH01. The sequence continues at coordinate 9,117 of DYOH01000100.1, forward strand.
CAAGATTAAGGAATTCGTCAAAGCCGGTTTTATCCAAATAAAAATCGGCATAGAGTTTAGAAAAGCTCTTTTCCTGCCTAATGAGTATAATCTCGTGAGAGACAATAAACTGATTAATTATATCGCTCACTTTATCGAGGGTGGGCGTGTGTGTTTCAATGTCGGCGGTAGTAACCACATGATTTCCGCTGGTTTGCCCTGAGAGCATTCCCGGAAATATGAGCATCAGAAATAGGGCAATTTTTTTCATGATTTTAGTTTTTTTTTATAATAGTTGCATTTAAAAGATAAGCATTTTTTTTAGCATCAGGCATATTTGATGTAAAATTCCGGCATCTGCTAAGAGAACTATTTTATGCTCTAAATCAATAAGCTAGCTATTTAATGTGCAATTGTCATTGGATGGATGGTCTAAAACAGCCTAAGCTTGCAATAAAATTTGGGCGCAATTTGAAAAAGAATCAATAGATTCACAGGATTTTGCTTGTATTTTTCCAAAAAAAGTAATAAGTATTTCGGGGATATACCTGATTTATGCAATGATGTATAATTTACAACAAATCAGCTTAGTAAAATTTGTTGCTTCTAGTTCACCAATAGTTGCAGGTACTTTGTGTTTTGAGTATAATGTTTGGAATTAAAGGGCTTTAGCTAAATAATATGCATACTTTAGCAAAAGTTATGCAGCATATTTGGCCAAATAATTAGGTACATAAACGCCACCACGTATATTAAAAATGAAAATATTGAGTTAAAAGATAAACGACCTAAAGATGGTTGAGTTGTTATTAAGAATAAGGTTGAATTAATATGTAGCTCCGTCATATTATTAAGCATGCTGCAAATAAGCTTTTTCCTGAGCAAACATGTGCCCTAAGGGTTTTTGAGATCCTTAGGGTATGTTGCTCAATTAATTAGCTTCTTTAGTCATCAGATTTCTTTCATCCGATTATTTTGCGGATTTTCTTCGGTTGCGCTCTTTTTGTAAGAGGTTAAGTTCCCTGCTAGTTTGACCCGAAACAGAAGTATTTTCTTCTACTCGTCGCATTAAATAGGGCAGAACGTGTTTTACAGGTCCATAAGGCAGATATTTTGCCACATTATATCCTTCTTTGGCAAGGTTGAAGCTAATATGATCGCTCATGCCAAAAAGTTGCGAAAAATAAATACGCTCGTCGTTGTGCGCAATACCTTTTTTATCCATAAGTTCGGCTAAATAAGCACTGCTGTATTCATTGTGAGTTCCATTAAAGATAGCAAATCTATCAATATGTTCTATGCAAAACTCAAGAGCTGCATTGTAATCATTGTCTGTAGCTTCTTTGGTCGGCTGTATGGGGTCTTTATATCCAAGTCTTTGGGCTCTTTCACGTTCGCTTTCGATATAAGCCCCTCTTACGAATTTCGCACCAAAATAGTAGTTTCCGGCTGCAGCTTTCTGGTATTCGGCTTTTAAAAATGCGAGTCTGTCGTGACGATACATTTGGAGTGTATTAAAAACAATGGCTTTTTCCTGGTTATATTTTACCATCATTTCGCGAATAAAATTGTCGATAAATACCTGATAATAGCTGTGTTCTGCATCAATCAGGATGGGAATATTCAGGTCGTGAGCCCTTTTGCAAAGTAATTCAACACGCTGACGAAAACTATCAATTTGTTTTTGATCTTCGTCATCAAGTTTTTCACCTTTGCTTGCTTTTTCCATCGCTTTTTCGGAGCCAAATGCAGTAGGTTTAAAAACAGCAAAAGGAATATTTTTTTCTTTTGCCGCATTTTCAACGGTACGCATTGTTTCTTTAAAGGCAGCATCCATTGCTTCTTCGCTATTTCCGCCTTCAACGGAGTAGTCGAGTATGGCCTTTACATTATATTTTTCGAGCATACGCACGGTAGGTAAGCACTTATCAATAGTTTCGCCGCCAACGAATTGTCTGTATATGGTTGGTCTAACAGCCCATCCAACCGGAAATTTTATTTTAAGAGCAAATGTGGCTAAGCCTCCGCCAATTTTTACCAGAGCGTTGTTGCCAATAGCGCTAAAAAGAGTATAGGCCCAATTGAGTTCGGCATTGGTTTTATAACCAAATGCGATTTCTGTGTTATCGAAATTTACCATAAACTTTATTTTTTGTGCAAAATTAAAAAGTGATTGATTCTTTGCAATGCTACAAATTTTTAGTGTATTTTTACAGTGAGAAAAATCAGGTTTATTATGCAAATACAATCGCTCGATTCTATTATATATGTAGGAAATACTTTTGATTCCTTATTGACAAAAGCTTTGGAAAATGTGGCTTATAGTTCGGTTTTTCTTGTTACAGATACCAACACACATGCCCATTGTTTGCCTTTGCTAATGGCTTACGATGTGTTTAAAAACATTAAGGAACTGATACTGGAGCCGGGCGAGGAACATAAAAATATAGAAACTACATTAAAAATCTGGACTTTTTTCTCTGAAAATGGTGCAGATAGGAGTACACTTGTTTTTGTGCTTGGCGGTGGGGTTCTCTGCGATATGGCCGGATTTGCTGCCGCTACTTTTAAAAGGGGAATGAAGTTTATTACAATCCCTACCACTCTTTTGTCGCAAGTAGATGCTTCAATTGGAGGCAAATTGGGTATAGACCTTAACGGACTTAAGAATGAAATTGGCATGTTTAAGACCCCAATAAATACAATTATATATCCCGAATTTTTGAAAACGCTGCCAAATGCGCAGATTATTTCTGGCTTTGCTGAAATGATTAAGCATGCCCTTATTTATGGGGGTGAGCATTTGGCCAAGGTTAAGAATTTCGATATTTTAAATTTTGATTTTGCTAAACTCTCGGGTTTGATTACAAAAAGTATTCTCATTAAGAATGACATTGTGCACCGTGACCCGAAAGAGAAGAATGTGCGTAAAATTTTAAACTTCGGACATACTTTTGGACATGCCTTTGAAAGCTTTATGCTGAAAAAGGATACACCTATTTTGCATGGAATGGCTGTGGCGCACGGAATGATTGCGGAGATGCTCTTATCCAGGGTTATGCTGAATACGCCCGATAGGAGCATTCAGGAATATATTGATTATATAAAGTCAATATATCAACCCATTCAACTTGGGCAACATCATTTCGAAGAATTATATAAACTAATGCTTCATGATAAGAAAAATGAGATGCAAGAAGTGCAATTTGCTTTGTTGAGAGCACCCGGACAAGTGGAAATTAACATGAAGTGCAGTAAGGATCAGATTGCCAAGGCCTACGACGATTATCTCTCATTTTTTGTGTAATATTCTCTTTTTTTTTTAGTGTTTTTTAGGGCTTTTTTTGTATATTAAGCCATAGATAAGCATTTAAATATATGTATTATGAAGATTAAATCATTAATTTACAGCGCATTAATAGCATTTGGTGTAATGTTTTTTTCATCTTGCGATGATGTTGATGACGAGGATATTGTTGAATCAAATTTACAAGTTAAGTTTATTAATGAGGCATCATCCGTTGTTACAATTGTTAGTATTGAGCTTTTGCCAATGGGGAAGGCCGGAAAGAAAAACGATCCGCTTACCGAAAACTGGAGTGCTAATATTTTGCCGGCAGGCACAAAAATTGCACCGGGAGCACATGCTATGTTTAACTTAAAAATTCCAAATCTGGAATGGAGCAAATACCAGATTGGAGTAGAAGACGGTGACGGAAATACCATTAGGCTGCACGAACAGGCTGTGCCTGTTACCGATGAGCTACCTATTACTCATTGGGGAAGTGATGATAGAACTGTATCTGTTCTTGTATCGTTTAATAGCCAAACTCAATGTTATTATATACAAGGTTGGATCGATTTTGCCGGAATAGAGTAGGTGAAGAACAAGTTAAAAAATGCTGCTTTTCGTTTTTGGGGAGCAGCGTTTTCTATTTTTTATCTAAAGTAAAACGCCATGCTTTATTTTTCCATATTTCTCCGGCGTAATCAATTCCTATTCGGGGGTTTTCAAGAATTCGAAATTCTTTTTCAATACCATATTCAAGCCATAATCTGTTTGAAGTTGCGGTATCTTCGCCATAAAAAGATTTATCGAGCCTTAGTTCCCTTCCGAGCTTTCCGGGGCCGTTAATTTCTTCGCATGCCCTGATAAGTGCAGCCTGCGGAATATCTGAAGCTTCGCAAACAAAATTCAGCATCCAATACATCCCGTAGATAAGGTAAACATATATCAATCCACCTTCCTGATACATCAATTGTGTGCGTGCAGTTTTGCCTTTGCTGCAATGGCAGGCTAAATCCTCTTGATTTCTGTAGGCTTCGGTTTCGGTAATCATGTAGCGTTTTATGCTGCCATCGTCGAATCGACGCACAAGCAGTTGGCCAAGCAGGGCAGGGGCAACATGCAAAACATCGCGCATGAAAAACTTTTTATCAATCCTCGACATTCATTCGCAGAAACTAGTTAAGACTGATTTTTTGCATCAGACATACAATATTTTGAGAAAAAAAATGGAAAACCCGGAGTTATCATCATTAAAAACCCCGGGTTTTAGCTGATATTATTTTACTACGATGTTTACCATTCGCTTGGGCACA
>DYOH01000101.1 GCA_020720625.1 Acetofilamentum sp.
CGGCGCATGAAATACTGTGCGCTACAACGGTACCAACCGGGTAAGTAGCAGTCTGCAAAAAAAGTATTTAGTTCATCAAAGAGTGCATAGTATAACAAAAAGAGCAAGAATCAAAAGCATAATATCCTTTTTTAGTAAGGTATATTTTTCAATGAATAGCTTAAAAATAGGCTGAATTGGTTTGTTATATAGAGACAATGAGTAGCCGGAGCATTTATGCAATGGAATGTATGAATATGTAATACTATAGGGCTTTAGCCAAGAATTTATCGATATTTATTAGGCTAAAGCCGATTATTGATGTCAAATTTTACCTTAAATGTTACGGCTATTTGTAAATAGAACTCTTTAAAAAATACAAGCACACTATTAACGCAATGTGCTTATTGTTCTAAACGAAAAATCAATGCATGAAAAAACAGCAATTGGCATTAAAACCATTGCTTTGAAGCATCAAATATTTGATTTATAATCACTAATGTCCGACTAAATAAAAAAAACATTTATTTCTAGAGATTCCGAGCGTAGCGAGGAATCTCAAACTTTTAATCGGTCAGTAGTGATTTAGAAATAATTATATATTTTTCAGCAGACCCGAGTTAATAAATAACTGAAAATAATCTAATAAGATGCAAAATATTGATTGAAATATATGCAACTAAGCTTAAAACACATAGATTAAGTTACAAGTAAAAAACCATATTTTACGAATACACGTAGTAGAAAAATAATAATTTGACTATTAACCTTATTAAAGTATTGAATATATTATCAATACAAAAATATTCGGAATTAAAAATCATTGAAAAAAGTATCCCCAAAAATTCTGTTTTTAAAAACCCAATCTATTTACAAAATTAATTTATCTTTGCGTATCTTTATTTAATTTAATTAAAAATAAGCAAAATTTAAATATTACATAAAATCATGAAGTATAGTATTGATGGGGTTTTAGAGGCCTTGAGCCGTGTAAATTTCCCCGAAAAAAATCAGGACATTGTAAGCCTGAACATGGTAGAGGCCATAAAAATTGCGGAAAACAAAATCAGTTTTTCCATAATTCTGCCTCAATTCAACAGCCCGTTTAAAAAATCGCTCGAAAGAGCAGCCAAAGAAGCTATCATTCAAAAATTTGGTACCGAGGTTGAAGTAGATATTCTGATGACCGCCAAAGTAAGCGTTGGACGTATTGATAAACAGCTAGAAGAAGTGCTTCCTGGCGTAAAAAACATCATAGCCGTAGCTTCTGGTAAAGGCGGAGTAGGTAAATCTACTATTGCAACCAACTTAGCAGTAGCACTGGCGCAAACGGGAGCAAAAGTAGGCTTGCTAGATGCTGATGTTTACGGACCATCCATTCCAACAATGTTTGATGTTGAAGGCGAACGACCATTTGTAAAAAAAGTGAACAACAAAGACATGATTGTTCCCATTGAGAGCTATGGTGTTAAGCTACTTTCGATTGGTTTCTTTGTAAAACCAGAAGATGCATTACTTTGGAGGGGGTCTATTGCCAACAGTGCACTCAAACAATTACTTAACGATAGTTTGTGGGAAGAACTCGATTATTTATTACTCGATTTACCTCCCGGAACAGGAGATATACACCTTACCTTGGTGCAAAGTATTCCTATTACAGGAGCTGTGGTAGTTACAACACCCCAAAAAGTGGCTTTGGCCGATGTGCACAAAGCTGTAAGCATGTTTCGCAACGATAAAATCAATGTTCCGGTTTTGGGTTTGGTTGAAAACATGGCTTGGTTTACACCCGAAGAATTACCAAATAATAAATACTATATTTTCGGAAAAGATGGTGGACTTGATTTTGCCAAAAAATATGATGTAAACTTGTTGGGGCAAATCCCACTAGTGCAAAGCGTTAGAGAAGATGGCGACCGTGGACGCCCATCCGTGGTGGATAAAGAAAGTATTATAGGTAAGGCATTTGCCGACTTAGCCGCAAATGTAAGAAAGGCCATCGAAGAACGCAATTCGAATCTTGCTCCAACGCAAGTAGTACAAGTTACAAACGAAGGTTGTTCAACAAAATAAATCGCTCATATATGGATCATAAGGAGCTTGTAGATATCAAACTAAAAATTGAAGATGCACTTAATAAAATACGTCCGTATTTAAATGAGGACGGTGGAGACGTGGAACTAGTAGATGTGGATCAGGACAAAAACGTGAAAATAAGGCTGGTTGGCGCTTGCAACAATTGCCCGATGAGTATGCAAACCCTTAAACTTGGCGTGGAGCAAACCATTAAACGTTTTGTTCCGGATGTGAAAGAAGTAAGCGAAATTGAATAATCTGTTTTGCAGGTACTTCCTTTAAAACAAGGCTCCATGTGTGAATACTATAAAAAACCGGCTCTGATGAATCTAATTTCACGGCTGGTTTTTTTACTGTAGCTACCTTATTTTTTCTTCTTAGTCTGATGCTTACTCTCATCGGCCTTATCGTCCAAACGTTTATCGTACATGCTATTGGCAGCACACAATGCTGCAGCCAATATTTCGCGGTTAATTTTCTCGTTCAAACTACCTTTGGTCAAATCGTCGTTGAGCAAATAACCCTGCAAAATGAGTAACTGAAGCACAACATTATGAATAATGGTATCTTTGCTGTAGTTTTCGGCAAAATAAATAAGATTTTCAAGCGCTTCAAACTCCTCTTGTAATTCTTTATTATTTGGTATATCCATCAACTGAAGATAAGTCTCGCCAAAAGAGCTTAATTCCATGTGCATATTGGGGGTAAGCAACAAAGGACTAAATATTTTATCTTCGGCCTCCTGCTTGAATCCTTTCAATCTGGAAAGATCAACAGTTTTTGAAGCGTCATCAATTCTCACAAACCGGGCTTTTCGCATCTGCTCCATTTGCCACAACCAAAAATTATAACGGAAAATTTCCGAATTTACCTTGGTTCCGTTAAACACTGCCGCATAATGCATTCTAACCCATTGAATTACCTTGTTTTTATTTTCATTAATCTCAGGCCTGGCAATTCTAACCTCGCGAATAAGCTTACGCATATCTTCGGCAGCAATCTGTGGTCCTGTAATCTCCTTACCTTTACGGCCAATATCAGTAGAAAGTATTCCCAATTGTATTTTCTTACCATCACCGGTTTTTAATAATTCCACAAGAGCAAGTTTACCATCCATTTCGTTTATCTCGTCAACAAAAGGCTGTCCGGCAGGAGTACTCGCCAAGGCATTAAACAACTGGTTAAACAAGGCTCTGTCTATGAGCACCTGAATTTCATTTTCTGCATTTACAGCTGTAGCCGTAAAGCGGTTATCAATAATGTCAAAACGCACTTTATCAATAGTATATCTCTGCTCTTGAAAGATAATACTTTTACCGCCAAAAATGGCCTGTGTAATTTCTTCGGGGTCAACCTTATCAATTGTTTTATAGGATGATGCCAAATAGATTTTACCATTTTTTTCATCTTGTAACCAATCGAGCACATCATCAAGGTAACTTCCATGTTTGTCGAGCAATTCCACAATGTTTTTATCGTTGGAATAACGCATCAAGGTACGCTGAAAATGCGGATTATCGCCACTTGTGGCCTTTTCTTTTCTTTCGCCATGAGAATTACGGTAAAGAATAAAGTTCTCAGGATTCTGATAACGCACAATACCAGCCTCTTCTCTGGCAAAATTAGTAGCCGTAAGCATAATATCAATTTTGTATGGCATGCGCACATCGCACAAGCCGCTAATGGTAGAGCGTGAATTTAAATCTTCTACATTAGAGTCGGCAGCGCTTTGAAAAAGAGAATAATAGTATTTAATATAATCGGGGTCGAAATCGGTAACACGACTAAAGTCGCCCACTTCTGTTCCTATCCCGTATAAATTTCCGGCCTTATCCGGAAATACATGAAACATGTCTCCTGCAATCATTTTTAGCGAACGCACGCCCGGCAAGTTTTTCTTCATCCATTTGAGCATCATGGCCGCCAGCATTTCTGATTTTCCAACTCCACTATCGCCTGCAATTTGCACCACAAACAAAGCTCCATCTTCTTCTTCCACAGCAAACATAGAACCATGAACCGGAATACCGCCCATGTCCTTAACCTTCTCGTTCATAATAGTAAGGCGCGGCTTTTTTATATCCCCAAAGTAATCCACTTTTTTCTTTAAAGGGGTAAGAAAAGTTTTGATAATACCGTTTGGTCCCTGGATATCAAAATAACCAATTTGCGGAAAAGAAATGACCTTTTCGGGTGCTCCGTAAAATATCATTGTATCGGGAACAAAATTAGCTGCATCTTCGGCAGTAGTGGGATAATAATCAAGCAAACGGAAATTATCAGTAAGATACTTCAGGTAGGACTTATGGAATATAAACATCTCGTTGAGTAAACCACCATTAAAAATCTTGACGCGATAATCGCCCGTGTCCATGCTTAATACATATTTTTTTACCCGCTCAAAGAAAAATGTGCCCAAAGGTCGGGTATCCAAAATTTTTATGTACTCGTTGGAATTTTTCTCGGATAAGGCTATGTTTTTCTGAATTGCAGCCTTAGCAGGGTCGAATACCTTCCTGTCGATTCGATGAAATGGGTATTCGCGTTTTTTGGCATCGGTGGCAATTCTGGTATGCGTTTGCACATTCTGTTCAACAGCAATTACACCGCAAGTTTTCATCATATCACTTATCCATTTAAGCTCGCCGTTGTTATAAGACTCCAGCGGATTAGCCGAAGTATCTAGCTTAGAATGCAATGAAATGCCATGCTGCACCATTTCGTTGATAGCCGAATTTTGTTGGGCAAACTCAGCTTCCGTTAGCCTGATAACCGAATGTGTATAAGCATCGTAATGCTCGTTGTTTTTAGTGCGGTTCATTGAATTAATAAGCAAAAGTGTTGCTTTGCGTATTTCGCTGTGCAAAAGAGCAGCACTTACTTTGGATTCGGCCCTATATAGAAATAATTGAATAAATCGCTGAATTTCTTCTGGCAAAATATTTTGTACAAAATCTGCGGCCATAATTTCGCGTTCTGTATCATCCAATATGCTAATCTTATTTTGCCACTGCATCAACATCTCAAGTATTTGATTTCGCATATCTTTTTGTCGGGTAGCCAAATACAAGCGTGTCCATTTTTCGCGGCTATCAATATCCGATTGTAAAATATGGTTTCTGAGATTCGTTTCCACCGCAAATAGCCATTTATTTAGCTTAGGATATCCTAATTCCTTTAGTTTTCGTTCGAAATCGCGCATAAGCTGCATGATTGGCAAATCGAAATTCATTTCATCGAGAGATTTTCCCGAAAGCCATGTAAATTTTTCTGCCGTTTTATAGCAGAGCTCTCTCAAAGAAGGCTCTAGAGATTGCTGCTCAAAAGGAAGATTAAAATGCAGCATAAGCTCTCTTATGTATTTACGCAGCAACATATTAGTTCCCTCCAGATGTGCCACATCGGTTTGCGCACTACCGGCGGTTTCTATGGCCAGTATTTTACTTTTGGCCGGAGAGAACAGCAGTTTCTCCATCTCAAGCAGTATCTCTGCCATCACAACCTCCTCTCCCGGAGCATCGAGTACATAATTTGTGGGCTGATATTCAAGTTTATTGGTAATATATTTTAATAATTTAGGCTTACCATATTTGTCGTAAACCGTTGCCATATCTAAATGTTTTATGGCCGGAATTTTTTTATATACTTGTGGAAGTAAATTTTCGTAAATGGCCGAAAAAGCCAGACTACGTATAAATTGGGGCAAAGAACTGCATTTGCCTACTTCGCCGGTAAACTCTATAACTGCATTGGAAGAACCTTCAATGGCATGTATACCTACACCACTTGCTGCAGGAGCAGGATGATACATCGTCCAGGTTGTATTAATTTTCAGTGATTGATTAGGCGTTTTTTTGATGTTTTTTACCTGATAATAATCTTTGAGTAACTGTTTTACAAAGGCTCGATCGCTCTCAGTGGCAAAAATCGTATCCAGAATTTGGTCGGTACCTTTTTCTTTATTCTCCAACAGATTTTTGGCATCATGAAAGCGTACCCAATATTTAAGTACGATTTCCAGAGCATTTCGAAAGTCCTTGCGGAATGCATCGTAACCTTTATCTGTTCCATCGAGATAGTCGCCAAGCGAAAAACGCAAAAAACCGGTTTGATAGGGTATAACAGCTATACCTCTGTTGGCTGCCAGTTTCTTGGTAAATTTTTCCAAATCCTGATAAGAGAAAAAATTTCTAAGTTGTAAGTTAAAAAGGTATGACCCATCGGATGCCACCACCGAAGCATATTGACCTAAATCGCCACTAAGCAATTCAGTAGCAACTTTTTTTGCCATATTTAATCGCAAAAGTGCCTCGTTGCGAAAATTTTTATTTACTCTGAATTTATTGATATTACTAACCAATTGCTTTTGATAATAGGCAAAAAACGGTTCGTTACGATACATGAAATCATCGGGTAAGCGCAAAACATCCAGCTTATCGAGCGCCACCAATTCGTTGAGCAAAAATAAATGCAGTGGACTACCTTCGAATGGAGAAAATCTGAGCAACTCCTTGCTATTTTTATTTTGCTGCTTTTTGCGATAGCTCTCTACCTCCGAAACAATATATTGCTCAATGCGCGATTTAATTTTACTTCGTGATGCATTACGCGGGAGTTTTTCTTCCAGATCATCTTTAATGTTTTTTGCCAGATGAGCATTTTCAAGCATATTCACCAAAATAAACAAGGAATTAGTATTGCCACTCTCGCCATTATTTTGCTTGCGCGCAAAATCTATGAAATCTTTTTTAGCAGGAGTAGCAATAAGTGAGCCTAGCCTATCGCCAGTAGCACCCAGATTTTTTGTGGTAGAAATTGACGAAACAATATGTATGCGTGCATATTGCTGAGTAAGATTATTCATGATATATCGGGAAATGGTGCGCCATTTGGGTTCTTCGTCCGATACATTTTTTACCGAATCGTTATATGCTTCATCAAGGAATAGCGTAATTTTAGTACTCGAGATAAAACGCAAGAAATCTAGCAACTGCAGATTATTAAAATCAGAATATCCCGATGGATTGGCTGGATCATTGATTACAATAGTTAGGTTTTCGCAAAAACTATCCCACAAATTGCCAGAATCATCGAACAACTGAAACGTATTTTTCATACGCGAAAGGTGTTCGGTAAGTCCGGCATAATCAATCCTGCCTTCGGGTGTAATTCCAATCTCCAAGTCGAAGGGATTAATATCAAACCTATCAGTAGGAAATAAATCAAGATACTCCCATGATGATTTTTTATTGAAAAGAATATAGGGCCGTAATACTTTATCTTCCTTTCCGAAAAGCACATCGCGAATAATCATCTGCACATCGTCGCGGATAGAAGTTTTTTCAAGATTAGCTAAAGCACTCAGAAACTCTTTTACAATTTCTTTATGATTCTCGGATAGCGCATCATATTTCTCATGAATTCCCAAATCTATTAGAAAATTTTTAAACCGGCCTTTATTATCTGCTTCGTTCTCGGCTTTGATTAAATACTGCTTGTATTTCTCGAGAAAGAGATTAATGCCGAAATTTTTATGGAAATGATTTTGCAGGGTTCGGGTGTATGAATCGGGAATAATATTTAGAATGATTCTGCATTTTTCAATAATCGCACTTTCTACCGGTTTAAGTTTGCGCTGCAGCAAATACTCACCATAAGTACGTATCTGATTTCGTCCGCCTCCTTCTGTTACAGTTGCAATATGCAGCTTATCGTTTCCCGAGTAAAAATATTTCTTTGTGCGCTCTTCAAATTCCTGCACCAGATATTTATTCTGCTTTTTAAAAGTTACCGGCTCTGTTACGTTTATAACGAGTTCAATATAATCGCGCAACTTTTCAAGGCTGTATTTATCTTTTAATATCTGACGACTAAATTCATCAAACTTAAAGAGCACAATGTCTTTGGCCGGGTTAAGTGTTTCGCCGAGCTGTTCCAGCTTCATTTGCTCCAATTCGATGGCGTAATCGGATATTTTCTGTTCTAAACGCTCCTTAAACAAATGTAAGTGAGATAGGCTAACTTTTTCGAGAATTAGACGTAAATTAAGCTGACTATTGGCTGCAGCCCCCAATTTCTTGGTATGCACATTATTTAAAGTTGCAATAATTTTGTTATGCAAGCAAAAAACCAGCGTAGTATTCGTTTGCCTTGAAATATCAGAATCTTCAACAAAAATAATACGACTAAGCATCGGAAACCACTTGATATCTCCAAACACATTGGAACGCATTCGTTCAATTCTCACAGCAAAAATAGCCGTAGTATTTTGCTGCATTTGAATGTATAATTCTTCTTCTGATGTAAAGACCACATCCTCCACCAAGTCTTTATTAAACAGCTCTTTTTTTATCAGCATGATGGTAGTATCGGTACTGCCGCTAACAACAGTATTGGCTAATCCCTGAAAACCCCTGAAACGGATAGTCTGATCCATGCGATTCAAGAAATCCGCATTTTCCGAAGATGTGGTATAATGAGAGCTTTGCACTATCATTTGGTCGAACACATCGAGCAGATAATTCCATTGGGCCGATTGAACAGAATTGGTTATACCCAATATTTCGCGATATTTACGCAATTCGGTAACTTTATCACCAAGCAAAATTTCGTAGCGAAAATCAAGATTATTTTGGGTAACCGGCGGAGTACCCACAGAATAATCATGCCCATTGAGCACATTTTGAATCTGTTCCTGCTCAGATTCGTCCATGGCTTCAGCATCAATCAAAGCCGTTAACTTTTTGCGAAATCTGTTTCTTTGTGTTCGATACTCATAAGCTTTTGATTCCTCGTGAGGAAAAAGCATAAGCGAAACATCCGAATATCCGGGAATTTCTTCTTTTAAGGTTAGTAATCGCCTGTTAATTTCGGCCAGTTGCAGCACTGGATCGTCTGGCTCCTGATGGCACAGGTAATAAAAAGTAGACAACTGATCTGCAATATGTCGGGGCAAGATATTTTCGGCTTTAGGCCCGAGTGCGATATATAAATCTATAAAATCTCTGGCTTCGTCGCGCAAAGCTAATTTAGGTTTTTGTAATACGCCCATTTATTTGTTTGATTGAAGGTTATACTTGATTTCATTTCGGGATATAAAGTTAAACATAATATTTTACTTTTTCTTAGTAGATAATCTCAAATTATTAAATAATTATAGAGCCTTTATTATCTTCTGCTTTATATTAAACAACATATATTGAAAAAAATTCGAGAAAAAAATTATACATTTGACAAAATAAATAGGCATGTCCGTTGGTTTTGCGCTCAAAGCAGTGGTAGATGTTGACTCAGCACTTTGCGTTAATTGTCATAAATGCATCAGTGTTTGTCCGGTCAAGTATTGTAATGATGGAAGCGGAGATGTAGTGCACATTAACCACGATACCTGCATTGGATGCGGCACCTGTATTGATGCTTGTACCCATGGCGCAAGATACTACATAGATGATTTTCAGTCGTTTATAAATGATTTAGTTGCCGGAGTGCCCATTGTTGCTGTAGTGGCTCCTGCTGCTGCGGCCAGTTTTACGGAAAAATACCTTCAGTTAAACACTTTCCTGAAAGAACTAAACGTGAGTGCGGTTTTCGACGTAAGTTTTGGTGCCGAGCTAACCGTAAAATCTTATTTAGAACATATTCAGCGAAATAATCCTCCTGTGGTAATTGCTCAGCCATGTCCTGCAATTGTAAACTTTATTGAGATATACAAACCCGAACTTATTCAATACTTGGCACCTGCCGACAGTCCGGTATTGCATACGATAAAAATGATTAAAGAATACTATCCGCATTACGCCCAACATAAAATAGTATTTATTTCACCTTGTATTTCAAAGAAACACGAATTTGAAGAAACAGGCTTTGGTGATTATAATGTAACCATGAAATCTGTAAATACATTTTTGGAAAATAATCATATTCGTTTAGATGATTATGCACCCACAGGTTTTGATAATCCGGATGCCGAAAGAGCTGTCGTATTTTCATCTCCCGGAGGACTCACCAAAACCCTTGAACGTTGGATTCCGGATGCATCAGAGCAAACACGCAAAATTGAAGGAGTAGATATTATTTATCGCTATTTAGAGCAATTGCCCGATATGATTGAAAAAGGCATTGCACCCCTTATTATTGATTGTCTGAATTGCGAAAACGGCTGCAATCAAGGTCCAGGAACATTGGCCAAACATCAATCGCCCGACGAAACAGAGTATTACATTAAAAAAAGAGCAAAAGAGCAGAAAGATAAATACCTTAAGCAAAACAATCATCAGGATATAAAATCGAAACACGAAATTGAAAAAATTCTGGATGCATATTGGAAACCGGGATTATACGACCGCAAATATGTAAACAGATGGAAAAATTTAAAACTGGAATATCCACTAAATGAAGAGATAAAAGCCATTTATAAAAAAATGCTCAAAACCAAACCCGAAGACGAGCAAAACTGCGCTGCCTGCGGATATGGTACTTGTTTGGGAATGGCTCTGGCTATTCATAATGGTTTAAACCGTGTAGAAAATTGTCATCTATACAGGCAGCGAATTGCTGAACAGAATATGATTGATGCTCAGAAAAATCAACAAAAATTTACTAACCTTATTCACACTGCGCAAGATGGTTTCTTTGAACTAAATCCCGATCATAAAATTCTGACGGCAAACGAATCTACAAAAAAAATATTACTCAAATCGGATATTGTCGGCATTTCTATATTTTCTTTTATCAGTAGAAAATGTATTCCTTTGATGGAAGAAAAAATGAAACTGGTGGAAAAAGGAGAACATTCATCTTTCGAAATGACTTTTGTTCAATCTGATGGAAATACAATAGCATCACTGGTTAGCGTTTCTCCTTTATTCGATTTCGAAACTCGCCAAAATATTGGTTCGTTCGGATTTATTACTGATATTTCTTACTTGAAACAAACCGAGGAAGAATTAAGAAACGCCAAAGAAAACCTGGAGGATAAAGTAAAAGAACGTACTTCACAATTGCACGAAACGCTTGAGGAAGTTGAACAACAAAAAGAAGCATTATCAGAACAAACCGTTCGACTGGAAGAAGTTATTGAAGAACTTCATCAACAGCAAGAAGAAATTACTACACAAAAAGAAATTATTGAGCAAGAACGCTCAAAACTGGATAATGTAATGGAAATGTTACCCGATGCTGCCTTTATGATTGATGAAAAGGGCATTGTAACTTTCTGGAATTTAGCGATGGAAGAACTTACAGGTGTGCCAGCGAACGACATGGTAGGCAAAGGTAATTATGCTTACGCAATTCCGTTTTACGGAGAAGCACGACCAATACTCATAGACCTCGTAAATGCCGATGAAGCATATATCAAGGAAAAATACAAAGGAGTGGAACATATTAACAATGTGCTAAAAGCCGAAACTTATGTTCCCGAACTAAAAGGACAGCAACGTTACCTTGTTACAAGAGCAACGGCCATTTACGATAGCGCCGGACAATTTAAAGGGGCCATCGAGATTATTGATGATTATACTACACAAAAACAAGCACAGGAACAAATTGAAGCCCAAAGCGAGGAGCTTATGAGCAGCGCTCAACAAATGTCGGAAATGGTAGAAGAATTAAGGGTAAGCAATGAGTTTGTTAATCAAATTAATGTAGAATTAACGCAACTTTCTATTGTAGCTTCCAAAACCGACAATGCTATTTTGATGATGGACAAGGACGGAAATTTTGAGTGGCTAAACAAAGCTTTTACCGATATATACGGTCTTACCTTAAACGGTTTGATAGAACAAAAAGGCTCAAATTTAATTGAGGCAAGCAACTACGAACATATCGAATCTGTTTTAAATAAGGTAATTGAAACAGGAACATCTTCGACCTTTACTTCCATAGAAACAAACAGAAATGGCGAAATGCTATACTCTCAAACTACGCTTACACCAATTTTTGACGAAAATAGCCTATTAACCAATCTGGTAGCAGTTAGCTCAGATATTACCGAACTAAAAAAATCGGAAATGTTGCTTCGAGAATATACCGAAGAAATTGAAGCACAGCGTGACAGAGTAGTTGCAGTCTCCGAAAAAATAAAACAAATTGTACTTAGTTTGCCCGATGCTGCATTTGTTATTGATGCCGAAGGTAAAATTGAATTCTGGAATACAGCTCTTGAAGAAATGACTGGATTCCTTGCCACCAATTTAATCGGAAAAGGAAATTTCGAGTATGCTATCCCGTTTTATGGAGATCGAAGGCCAATATTAATAGACTTGGTGAAACTAAACGAAGTGGATTTAGCGCAAAACTACAAAAATATTTACCGCAAAAACAATATCCTTCAGGCCGAAACCTATGTTCCAAATTTAAAAAACAAGGAGCATTATTTGGTTGGTACAGCCACCGCACTCTACGATAGCGATGGAAACTATGCCGGTGCCATTGAAATAATTCACGATATTACCCAACGTCAATACTACATTAAAGAAATTGAACAGCAAAGACAAAATATCATTGAGAGTATTCAATATGCACTCCATATTCAAGAAGCACTCTTACCAGATTTATCTGTATTAAAAAATGTGTTCGCAGGATATTTTCTCTGCTTCAAACCCCGAGATATTGTGAGTGGCGATTTCTATTGGACATATCAACATAAAAACAAAACCGTTTTGTTGGCTGCCGACTGCACCGGACATGGTGTGCCGGGGGCAATGATGAGCATGTTGGGCATTTCGTTTCTCAATCAAATTGTGCATCACATGGAGCAATTGCACACCAATATTATTCTCGACAAATTACGACGCATGATTATTACCTATCTAAGCAAAGAAGATTTAAATATTCAGCGCAAAGATGGCATGGATATGTCGCTGGTAATTTTCGATAAGGAAACAATGCAAATGGAATTTTCGGGTGCCAATATTTCGCTTTTTGTAACATCTGCCAACATTCCGGTAATTATCGAGGGACGTGAGTTTAAACAAACTTTAAAAAAAGATGAACTCCCGGTTAAATTATTCGAAGTACATGGCGATAAAATGCCCGTTGGTTCCTTTATTAAAACCAATCCCTTTAGTCGGCATACACTGCAATTAATCAAAGGCGACAGATTTTACCTTTTTTCCGATGGTTTCTCCGATCTTTGGAATCATCAGTCCGTTAAAAAATTTACAATAGGTCGTTTCAAGGATTTAATTCTTTCAAGTTCGCAACTATCTATAGACAAGCAATATGACGCCATCGAAACCCAATACCACCAATGGCTGGGAAACAGTAAACAGGTTGATGATATTGTAATTATCGGCGTGGAAGTATAAAGAATGTTTATTTGTTGATTCGTTAATTCGTTGATTCGTTTGTTCGTTTGTTTGTTTGTTTGTTTGATTGTTTGTTTGATTGTTTGATAAATAATTGATATATACAGAGTTAGACAACTAGGGTCTGCTGAAAAACTTAAATAGCATGATTTTGAAATAGAATTTAAGAAATTGGTTTTCATTTCTTTGGGTAAATAATAAGGTAATAAGGTATTGCTATTCCTTTTACA
>DYOH01000102.1 GCA_020720625.1 Acetofilamentum sp.
AATCATAAATATATAAAAATAGACGCAAATGACCCGTCTGTGGCTCCTTATGGGTATATTATCAGAACAAACTTTTCGTTTACGGGAAAAATTGGTGTTGGGGGAGGATATATCAGATATCAAACAACCGAGAAATTATTATATAACGCAGTATCTACAAATAATTTGGATGTAAAATATGTTATACAAAAAGTATTTAGAAGTTTAGAAAATACACTATCGAACACAAATCTTGAAAATTTTGGTCATTTAAACCAAACCAACAATAAAATATATCCATTTACAGATTTTATTCCACGTTACAGCACCTCATCGGCGGTATTAGTGCAGGGAGTGAAAACAAGCGAAAGTCCATTGTTAGCTACCATTTGGTCGGTAGTAGGTTTTCCATTAACTTCATTGGCGATTCCGCTTTGGTTAGAAGGTGGCGATAATTTGCCCGAAATTGTGGCCTACAATGCAGATATAAAAAATTCACCAATTTGCAAAGCATCATTATCCTTTAAAGAAAAATGTTTCCCATCAGTATTCGGAAAAAATGAAGCAAACTACATTAATGTAACCAAATTGCTAAACTCAGATAATTCGGGATATATCCAAAAAATAACCAGCATCGAAAACAAAATACTTGAAGAAACGTTTGCTTTTCAACAGAAATTAGCAGGAAAAAAAACGAATAAGCAAGATATTAATGAATTTTATTTATGGCTAAACAGCTATATAAAAGAACAATACAAAACGAATTTCGATTATTGGTTATAATACAGAAAACACACTGAATTATGTAAAAAAGTGCTAACGGAATTAATAGCTTATCCTAAACCATTATTAAGTTTTAAAAAATGAAGAAAGTACTAACAATAATCAGCCTTTTGATTTCATTATTACAATGCAAGAGTATCAAAACCGAAGAAAATACAAAACTAAAAGTAGCCATTTTTAATGGCCTTGGTGCAAGCGAAACTTGTATTTCCGAAACCTACGAGGCCTTAAAAATAGATACTGGAATAATAACAAATTACATTAGTGCATCCGAAATAAATTTAGGAAAAATACAACAATATGATGTTGTAATTTTTCCCGGCGGCAGTGCGAGCAATCAACTTAACAATATAGGTGAACAATCGGCAGAAAAAATAAAAGAATTTATAAAAAATGGTGGAGGGCTTGTTGGTATCTGTGCCGGAGGATATTTGCTTAGCACCACCAAAAATTACCCAAGCTTAGAAATAGTTTCTGCCACAGAATGGGACAGAAAACACTACGATAAAGGGAGAGCACTAGTAGAATTTAAACTTACTGATTTGGGTCTTGAAGTTTTCCCCGAACTACTGAATAAAAAATGTTTTTTGCAATATTTCGATGGCCCAGTGTTTATGCCTTCAGATAGTGGTAAATCCGGCCTCCAATCATATAAAGAGTTTGCAATCTACATTTCAGATATTGCCATAAAACCCGATTATCCAATCGGAATTACACCTGGAAAAACGTTTTTACTTGGCGAAAATATTGGAAAAGGAAAGGCTATGGTAATTGCCGGACATCCAGAAGCCACCCCGGGTATGCGTTGGATGTTGCCAACAATGGTGCGCTGGACCGCAGGCAAAGAATTAATAAAGTATCATCAAAAATGGATAAACCCGCAAATGTATGACTCTGCCATATTTTATTCCACTGAATTAATAGGATACGAAAAATCAAACTTTTGGAAACTATTGAGCCAAAAGCCACAAGACAAATTAGAGGCCATGCACGAACTTCAAAAAATTAAATCAAGGCAAGGGGTTCGATGGAATATTGGATTACTAAGAGATAATTCGAAAGAAGTTAGGGCTTTGGCAGCAGAATTGATTTTGAAAAATGAATATTCGGCTGCCATAAAAGATATAGAAAATGCATTAAATATTGAAACCGATTCATTAACAAAAATTACTTTGCAGAAAACATTTAATTATTTAAAAACATTTTAGTTAACTTTTTAATAATATTTTAGTCATAAATAAATTTTAAGGGAAAATCTCAAAGTTCATATAAAATAATATTTTTTAAGTATTTTAGTTCGCTCAATCAACAAGAATTAAAATAATGAAAGAAAAGGACTCGGATATTGCCTTATTTTACCAAATAAAAAATGGAAATGAAAAAGTAATGGAAATTATTTTCCATCAATATTTTACTAAATTATGCTTGTACGTTTTCTCTATTGTTAATGATGAATATATTAGCGAGGATATTGTTATTGAACTGCTTACAAACATTTGGTTAAAACGAGAGAATATTGAGATTACAATTAGTCTTAAAGCCTATCTTTATACTTCGGCACGAAATAATTCCTTGGTATATTTAAAAAAGAAAAAACTTATAACAGAGCGGTTTCAATCTAAAGAAAATCTTATTGAATGTGTAAGTAGCTCAATAACAGATGAATTAGACAATAAAATAATGAATACAAAAGTAAGCTCTGTTTTAAACAAGATACCTCCAAGAAGTAGACAAGTATTTATTCTTCACAGGTTTGAAGAAATGAAATACAAAGAAATCGCTGTTTTTCTAAATATTTCGATTAAAACGGTTGAAGTTCACATTGGTAAAGCCATAAGAATACTTAATGAAAATAAAAAACTATTAGAGCAAATTTTAAAAACTATCATCATCTTTTACATTAGTAAAATATTACAATAAATACATCAAGAATATCTACAAAAATCCATCCTGAATAACAAAAGTTTATAAAAAAAGTCGCAAGCTAAACTCGTTTCAAAAAATTTTCATACTACCAAATAAATTGTAAAAGCAGAAAAATATATTGTAAAACATTATTTTTTTTTTGGAAATGTTGCAAACGTTTGAATCATACTTTACATTGAGTTAATATAGTAAAAATCGTCATTAAAAGCCTGTCAATAGAGGATTACGGTTTGGAAGAACATCGTTTTTTCTTACTTTTAACAGCAAATAAAATATTCATTTTTATTAAACGAATTATCATGTCAAAAAAACCACAATTAAGCTTTCTTCAAATAGTGAATATGTCGGTAGGATTTTTAGGAATACAGTTTGGCTTTGCTCTACAAAATGCGAATACAAGCCGTATTTTTCAAACCTTAGGAGCCGACATTGAAAGTATTCCAATTTTATGGATTGCCGCCCCGGTAACAGGGTTAATAGTGCAACCCATTATCGGACATTATAGCGATAAAACCTGGAGTAGGTTTGGTCGTCGTCGTCCGTACTTTTTAGTAGGTGCCATTTTAGCATCCTTAGCCCTGATAATAATGCCAAATTCGCCCATGCTTTGGATGGCTGCGGGCATGCTTTGGATAATGGATGCCTCCATCAATATTTCAATGGAGCCGTTTAGAGCTTTTGTTGGCGATATGCTTCCCGACGAACAAAGAACACTTGGTTTCTCCATGCAAAGCTTTTTTATCGGTATAGGAGCTGTAGTAGCATCTTTCTTGCCCTATATGCTTACCAACTGGATTGGCATGGATAATACGGCAGTAGAAGGAGAAATTCCCCAAACCATCAAATGGTCTTATTATTTAGGTGCAGTGGTGTTCATATCTGCTGTTGTCTGGACAGTTTCAACATCAAAAGAATACAGCCCCGAAGAATTGGCAATGCACAGCGAAGGCTCTTCGAATCAGATACATAGCGACGAAGATGGATATCAGGCAAATCCGCCATCAAAAAAAGTAATTTTTGGCTCCATTAGCATATTGATTGGATCCCTAACCAATACATGGCTATATTTCCGGGAAATGGTACAAAAAGAAGTATTTATTCTTGGATATGGTCTCATCATTTTTGGTGTGATAGAGCTATTGGCAGCCTTTTTTCAAAAAAACAACAATAAAAACGGACTGGTTAGCATTATTACCGATTTAAACTTAATGCCCAAAACCATGGTGCAATTGGCTTTGGTTCAGTTTTTTTCATGGTTTGCACTATTTGCCATGTGGATATATACCACCCCAGCCGTTACATTACATATATTTCAGGCATCCGATGTAACATCACAGGCCTACAACGATGGTGCCGACTGGGTTGGAAATGCTTTTGCCATATATAACGGGGCATCGGCATTATTTGCCTTCTTCCTGATTTTTCTGGCGAAAAAAACCAACCGAAAATTTACGCATATTTTTGCACTGCTTGTGGGCGGTATTAGCTTTATTTCCATTTATTTCATACACGATAAATGGACATTACTTGTTCCGTTTATAGGCATCGGACTTACGTGGGCCAGCATTTTAGCCATGCCTTATGCTATCCTTACTGGTTCGCTTCCGGCCAACAAATTTGGCACCTACATGGGCATTTTTAATTTCTTTATTGTGCTGCCACAAATTTTAGCTGCCAGCATTCTTGGTTTCATTGTACATCGTTTTTTCAACGATCAAGCAATTTATGCGCTCATTATTGGAGGAATTTCTTTTATCGTTGCGGCTTTGCTGGTTATTCCGGTAAAAGATAGCCAAACTAAGACTACACATTTATAATCAGCCTATTTATATATAAAAAAATGAAAGAGATAAAAGCCTGCATTTTTGATTTGGATGGAGTAATTGTAGACACCGCCAAATATCATTATATCGCATGGAAAAGACTGGCCAATGAATTGGGTTTTGATTTTACTGAAACAGACAATGAGCGCCTAAAAGGTGTAAGCCGCATGCGCTCGTTGGAGATTCTGCTTGAAATAGGAAATCAACAATATACGCTTGAAGAAAAAGAAGCCATGGCACACAAAAAAAATACCTGGTATGTAGAATATATCGAAAAAATGACTCCCGAAGAAATTCTACCCGGAGTTGAAGCATTTTTGCGCGATTTGAGAAAAAACAATATCAAAATTGCATTGGGTTCGGCCAGCAAAAATGCCCCATTAATTCTCGAAAGAGTAAATTTAATGCCTTATTTCGATGCCATTATTGACGGAACTAGCGTAAAAGAGGCCAAACCCGATCCCGAAATTTTTATCAAAGGAGCCGAAGCATTAAACGAAATGCCCGAAAATTGTGTGGTTTTTGAAGATGCCGAAGCAGGAATTGAAGCAGCCGTTAACGCTAAAATGCGATCGGTTGGCATTGGAGATAAAGATAGACTGCACAAAGCAAATATCGTTATGTCGGATATGAAAAATTTAGACTATTCAAAATTTATAAAGCTTTTAAATTAATTGAAAAATGAATAAGTACCTTAAGCTTGACGAGTGGAAATTGATAGAAGAAGGATTTAATCCCGAAAATCAAAGAGGTTCCGAAAGTTTATTTAGTTTAGGAAACGGAAGAATTGGGCAAAGAGCCAATTTCGAAGAAAAATACAGCGGAAATTCTCTCCAGGGAAATTATGTAGCGGGCGTTTATTATCCGGATAAAACCAGAGTGGGTTGGTGGAAAAACGGCTATCCCGAATATTTTGCCAAAGTGCTGAATGCTCCAAATTGGGTGGGTATTAATGTATGGGCAGACAATGAAGAAGTGGATTTAGCCCACGTTAAGGTAGATAAATTTACCCGCATTCTCAACATGCGAACAGGCTTGCTCGAGCGGCACACTGAAATTACGCTCAAAAGCGGAAAACAACTGCGCATCGTTAGCAAAAGGTTTCTTTCTATGCATGCTCAAGACATTGCCGCCATAAAGTATAGTGTAACTCCACTTAATTTTAATGGATTAATTACCTTCTTACCCTTTATAGATGCCGATATTAAAAATGAAGACTCCAATTACGACGAAAAATTCTGGAATATTGTAGAGAAACAAGTTTTGAAAAATCAGGCGTTTATTACCACTGAAACAAAAAAAACATTGTTTCATGTTTGCAACGGTATGATTTACAATATCACAAAAAACCACGTAACCACCGATTTTGAGCCCGAATTAATAGTAGAAGAGAAATTTGTTGCCAACAAAATAGGTGTACACGCAAATGCAAACGAAGAATTGGTGCTTTACAAATATGCATCGGTTGTTTCATCGCGAAATATCGAGAAACAAGATCTCTTGGCTTACACCAAAGAAAGGGTACTTTGGGCAGCTAAAACCGGTTTCGAAATTCTGCTGAACGACCACATTGCCGCATGGGAAGCCAAGTGGCGCGAAAGCGATATTGTTATTGAAGGCGATATTGAAGCCCAACAAGGTATTAGATTTAATATTTTTCAGCTAAATCAAACCTACACCGGCGATGATCCAACACTAAACATTGGACCCAAAGGATTTACAGGCGAAAAATATGGCGGAAGTACCTATTGGGATACCGAGGCCTATTGCTTACCCTTCTATTTAAGCACTGCCGACCCCCATGTAGCCAGAAATCTGCTCAAATACCGATATAATCACCTGGAGAAAGCCATTGAAAATGCCGAAAAATTAGGATTCAAAAATGGTGCAGCGCTTTATCCGATGGTTACCATGAATGGAGAAGAATGCCATAATGAGTGGGAAATTACCTTCGAAGAAATACACAGAAACGGTGCAATAGCTTATGCTATTTATAATTATATCAATTACACTGATGATAAAGACTATTTAGCCGAATTTGGATTAGAAGTACTAATTGGTATATCACGATTTTGGGCACAGAGAGTAAACTACTCCGAAGACAAAAAGAAATATGTAATGCTCGGAGTAACCGGCCCAAATGAATACGAAAATAACGTAAACAACAACTGGTACACCAATAAAATTGCAACTTGGACACTAAAATACACACAAGAAGCAGTGGCATTTGTCAAAAAAAATCATCCGGCACGATTCAACGAAATATTGCAAAAAACCAAATTACAGGAATACGCCGAACCATCCAGATGGACAGACATCATAAATAATATGTACTTTCCTGCAGATGAAAAAAGAGGTGTTTTTCTGCAACAAGACGGATTCCTTGATAAAGAAATTCAGAGTACCGATTTTATTCCGGCCGACGAAAAACCGATTAACCAAAATTGGTCGTGGGACAGAATTCTGCGCTCTTGCTATATAAAACAAGCCGATGTGCTTCAAGGTGTATATTTCTTCGAATATGAGTATGACAGCGAAACAATCCGTAAAAATTTCGATTTCTACGAACCAATTACCGTTCATGAATCATCTTTATCGCCATGCATTTACTCGGTTGTAGCATCAAAAATTGGCAATCATAAAAAAGCATACGAGCTATATCTAAGAACTGCCCGTCTCGACCTCGACGACTATAACGATGAAGTATACCAAGGTTGCCATATAACATCTATGGCGGGCACTTGGCTTTCTATAGTAGAAGGCTTTGCCGGAAAAAGAGTAAAAGACGGCAGATTACATTTTAATCCGGGAATTCCGCGCAAATGGCTTTCATATTCATTTGCCATTAGGTTTAGAGGCAGTTTGCTCTCAATCAAAATAACCCGAAAAGAAATGCATATCGAAAATCTGAATGGCAAAATAGCACAGGTTGCCATTAATGGAAAAAATTTCGATTTAGATATCAAACAAACAGTTACTGTAGAAATTTAAACACCTTTAAAAGGTACTGTCCAACAAATTAACACGGTCGGATAGTACCTTTTTATTCAATTCAAGCAATGAAATGGTTATATTCTAAAACTTTCCATATCTTTAGCCTTATTTTATGCTATGAAACTTATACCTGCTCTTATTCCACCTAAGAACCATTAATAATTAAAATCATGATGATAAAAAAAAGCTTCTATGCCATATTGCTAGGCAGTTTTATTTTTCAGGCTTGCACACAAAAAAACGAAATGCGGTTTCATACCGACGATCATAGCATTATTTGGGGCCTGGCTAGTCCGGTGCAGCTTGAACAGGATACTACTACAATTCATTTAACAGATTTTGTAGTAGATGCCGAAAAATTAATTGATAGCATTGGTCTGCCTAAAAACTATTTCGATTTTGAGCTTAGTGCAGATAAAAAATTACTCAAAATGTGGCCAATTTCAACTAAAATACCGCAGTTGAATATTCTCCAAATCTATCACAAGAAAACAAACTACTCCGTTTTGCTCAAAAGTTCAATGAAAGTAAAAATTGAATTAAATTTTGAAGGAACAGGAAAAGAAAAATTAGTGCAACTAAAAGGCGAAATGAATAGCTGGAATCAACTAAATAATCCCTTTCAAAACGAAGGAAATAGATGGAAAAATACGCTTTATCTGCTTCCTGGCAGGTACGAATACTTATTGGTAATTGACGGAAAAGAAATCACAGACCCCAAAGAACCCGAAACAATTTCAAACGGAATGGGAGGATTCAATTCTGTATTAAAAGTTGGTAGTCCAAACCCATCTAAACCAGAAATATACACTGCCTCACACGAAGGCAAAAAAATATTTATTCACTACCATGGAAGTGTAGATAGCCTTATTATTTTTTGGGAGAATTATCAATTATTGCCCGAACATTATACCCAAAACAATGGCATTGTAACAATAAATCCCCCACATCAGGTAAATAACTACAAAAGAAGCTATTACCGAATATGGGCATATAATAGCGATGGCATAAGTAACGATTTGCTTATACCTCTGGACAACGGCCGTATTCTAGTGAATGCTAAAACCATTGATCGCACCGAACACCATGGCAATATTATTTACAATATTATGATTGACCGTTTTGTTGATGGCAACAAAGAAAACACCAAACCCTTAAATTTAGCCGAAGTTCTCCCAAAGGCAGATTATTTTGGAGGCGATTTAGAAGGAATCACCGATAAAATTGTGGATAACTATTTTTACCAATTAGGAGTAAATTCACTTTGGATTTCTCCCATTATTAGAAATCCGAAAGGAGCTTGGGGGCAAAATATAGAGCCAGCCACAAAATTCTCCGGTTATCACGGATATTGGCCAATATCATTTACTCAGATTGACGAAAGATTTGGTACCCCCGAAACCTTCACCAAACTAATAAACTCGGCGCATGTTGAAAAAATGAACATTTACCTTGATTACGTAGCCAATCATGTTCATCAGGATAATCCGGTATACGCTCAGCATCCCGACTGGTTTACCAAACTGGAGCTACCCGATGGAACACTAAATTTAGAAAGATGGGAAACCCACAGACTTACCACTTGGTTTGACAAATTCTTACCAACAATCGATTTTTCAAAACCCGAAGTAATTGAAACACTTACAGATTCGGCCGTTTTTTGGATGAAAAAATATCCGATTGATGGATTTCGTCATGATGCAACCAAACATATTCAAACCGAATTTTGGCAAACCCTCACCTATAAACTAAAAACAGAAGTGGCTATTCCGGAAAACCGACAGTTTTATCAGATAGGCGAAACTTATGGTAGCCCCGAATTAATCAATAGCTATGTATCTACCGGTTTGCTAAACGCTCAGTTTGATTTTAATATATACGATGCCTTGGTTGCTGCTTTAGCCATCGAAGGAACAGGTTTCAAAAACCTGAAACTAAAACTGGAACAAAGTCTGAATACATACGGATACCACAACCTAATGGGTTATATTACAGGCAATCAAGACCGTCCGAGATTTATTTCGCTCGCAGATGCTTCGGTAAAATTTAACGAAAACACCAAACTTGCCGGATGGACTCGCAAAATTGAAGTTCTGGATACCATTGCTTATCAAAAACTATCGATGCTAACTGCCTTTGTTGCCACGATTCCCGGAATTCCTGTTATTTTCTACGGCGATGAATTTGGAATGCCCGGAGCCAACGACCCCGATTGCAGAAGAATGATGCGCTTTGGAAAAGATTTAAATCCATACGAACAACAAACCCTGGAAAGATCAACTAAAATATTGGATTTGAGAAAACATACGATGCCTCTCATTTTCGGAACTACTAAAATACTGATAGCCAATGAATATCATTTTGTTCTGATGCGACAGTATTTCGATGAAATTGCCATTTTGGTGCTCAACAATAACGCAGATGCTCAAACAATTACATTCGAAATTCCGAAAGATTTTGCAGGATATCCCATCAAAAGTAACTTTAATTCCAACGTAAGTACAGAGCAAAATACCATCACGATTAACATCAAAGGAAATTATTTTGATATTTTGACTAAATAATAAGCACAGATGATAAAAATTACACATAAAATGAAACAAATGAAAAATTTACTTTATTTAATCAGTATACTGATTGTGGTTTGGCAAAGTGCCTGCAAACCTGCCGAACAAAAAACTTCTGAAGAAACCCAAGGTGGAATAAACCATGTGGAATGGGCAAAAAATGCCACCATTTACGAAGTAAACATTAGACAATATTCAAAAGAAGGAACTTTCGCTGCCTTTACCAACGATTTACCGCACCTAAAAGAACTTGGAGTGGATATATTATGGTTGATGCCCATTTATCCAATTGGTGAGCTTAATAGAAAAGGTGGTATGGGTAGCCCCTACGCAATCTCAGATTATCTGGCCGTAAACCCCGACTACGGAACCATGGACGATTTTAAAAATCTGGTGCAAAAAGCACACGAACTGGATATGAAAGTAATTCTCGATTGGGTAGCAAATCATACGGCCTGGGATCATCCGGCCATGAAAGAACATCCCGAATGGTATACCAAAGATTCGGCCGGAAATGCAGGCCCACCCGCCGGCACAGACTGGGCCGATGTGGCCGATTTAAATTACAACAATACCGAATTACGAAAATACATGACAGATGCACTAAAATGGTGGGTGAGCAATACCGATATTGATGGCTATCGTTGTGATGTTGCCGATATGGTTCCTGCCGACTTTTGGGATAGTGCAAGAGTAGAGTTGGATTCAATAAAACCTGTGTTTATGCTGGCAGAAGCAGAAAATCCGCTGCTGCACAAAAAAGCTTTCGACATGTCGTACGGATGGGAATTTCATCATGTTATGAACGAAATGGCTAAAGGAAAAAAACCTTTGACCGAAATTGCGGCTTATGTAAAAAGAAACAGCGAAAAATTTAGTGCAAACGACTACCGCATGTATTTTACCACTAATCACGACGAAAATGCCTGGAACGGAACAGTTTGGGAACGTTTGGGAGATGCCGCTCCTGCCTATCAGGTGCTTTGCTATGCAATGCCGGGAATGCCCCTTATTTACAATGGTCAGGAAGCAGGTTTGAACAAAAGACTCTCATTTTTTGAGAAAGATGCTATTGACTGGCAAAATGGAAAAATGGATTTAACTGAGCTTTACACCAAACTAAATCTGCTCAAGCAACGCAATATTGCATTGGCCAATGGAGCTGATGGCGGCGAAATAATTTTTTCTGAAAACTCAGCTGCCGATAAAATATTGAGCATTATCAGGAAAAAAGAAAATAATGAAATTGTTTTTCTAATTAACCTTAGCGCCGAAAAACAGAATATCACATTAAAAAACAGCACATTATCTGGCGAATACAGAGATTTATTCTCAAACGAATTAAGCACTGTTGCACCAGAAACTAATTTTGAATTAAATGCTTATGGTTACAAAGTTTTCTATAAATAAAATTTAGGAATAATGATAAAAAAACGCATTATTTTAATTACACTTTTAGTAGCACTTACCAATTTAGCTATGGCACAAGCAATTAAAAAAATAGAAAGAATGGACCCACCTAACTGGTGGGTCGGTTTTCAGGAAACTAAACTGCAAATAATGGTTTATGGAAAAAATATTGCCGAAACCGAAGTTAGTTTCAAATACAATGGAGTAAAACTGCTTAAAATTAATAAAGTAGAAAATCCGAACTATCTGTTTATCGATATAGAAATAGCAAAAAATGCCAAAGCGGGAAAAATCGAGTTCATGTTTACTCCTCCGGGAAAAAAATCGTTTACACATGCTTACGAACTTCAGGAAAGAATAATAAAAGAAAACCAACACGCAGGCTTTTCCAGTTCCGATGTGATGTATTTGCTCATGCCCGACCGTTTTGCTAATGGCAATCCGAACAACGATAATGTAGACTCCCTGTTGGAAAAAGCCAATAGAAATAATCCCGACGGTCGCCACGGTGGAGATTTGCAGGGAATTATTAATCATCTGGACTACTTTGCCTATATGGGATTCACTGCTTTATGGCTTAACCCTGTGCTCGAGAATAACAATCCGGCATACTCTTATCACGGCTATGCAGCCACCGATTTATACAAGGTTGATGCACGCTTTGGAACCAATGAGCAGTATCTCGAATTGATTGAGAAAAGCCATCAAAAAGGGATGAAAATAATCATGGATATGGTTTTTAATCACATTTCCACCTATGGTTTTCTTATCAAAGATATTCCTATGAAAGACTGGATTCATCAATTTGAAAATTTTACCCGAAGTAATTATCGCGCTTCGGTAATTTCAGACCCATATCATGCCGAGTTTGATAAAGAAATTATGGAAAAAGGTTGGTTTGATAAGCACATGGCCGATTTGAACCAAGATAACCCATTCGTGGAAAATTATCTTACCCAAAACAGCATCTGGTGGATTGAATATGCTTCGCTGGATGGCATTCGCATGGATACGCACCCTTACCCGGAGAAAAATATGATGAGCCGTTGGGCCGAGCGTCTTTATCGCGAATATCCTAAATTCAATATTGTTGGTGAAGCCTGGATGCAAAAAGTGGCCACAACGGCCTACTGGCAAAAAGGAACGCTCAATAAAGACGGTTTTAACTCCAATGTACGTTCGGTTACCGACTTTCCAATGCAAGGTGCTCTGATAAAGGCATTTAATGAGAACGAAGGCTGGACAGAAGGTATGTCGCGCTTATATTACATTTTGGCACAGGACTTTTTGTACGCAAATCCAAACGAATTATTTACATTTCTGGATAATCACGACCTGGATCGATTTTTTAGCTCCATAAACTACAATTTAAGCAGCTTTAAAATGGCTCTTGGATTTATGCTTACAACACGCGGTATTCCACAAATTTATTATGGAACAGAAATTCTCATGGACGGAATCGGTGGTGAAGGGCACGGTACAATCAGAAAAGATTTTCCGGGTGGATGGTCTGATGACCAAATAAATGCTTTCACACAAAACGGGCTCACTAACGAGCAGATTGAAGCTCAGGACTATACAAAAAAAATACTGAATTGGCGCAAAAACAATGCATTGATACATTCCGGAGAACTAACCCACTTTTTACCGGAAAATGGAATTTACGTTAGTTTCCGCCACACCGAAAATGCGGCTGTAATGATTGTGCTCAATAATAAATACGACCAGAGTTTTGAAACAAAACGATTTGCCGAAATTCTAAAAAAATATTCAAACGGTTACGACATTATTTACGAACAAGAACTTAAATCGCTCGAAAAAATAAACATGCCGGCAAAATCAATCAGAATTATTGAACTGAAAAAATAAGCGACATTTGCTGTAATATCAATCTCTGCATGAATGGAATTTCCCAAAATGCAGAGATTTTTTTGTTGATGTTGATGGCATGAAAAATGTGAAATATTCTTAAATTTTTTCAAAACCAAAAAAAGCAGTATTTTTGCATAAATCTGAAAACAAAATGCGCATCATCAATCCATTATACGACCAAGCTTTTAAAT